>JACNIV010000040.1 GCA_014382915.1 Candidatus Cloacimonadota bacterium
CTAGATACTAAAGATTTTGTAAAAAAAGCAACGATAACCAAAGACTTTTTTTTGAGTTTACCTGTTTCAAAGAGGAAAAAAATCTATCAACCAATCATAGATGTATTACCGGAAAATATTACAAATGACATCTGTATTTTTCTTAATATTTGCAAGCAGGAAAATTATGAAGGACTTATTGCTGGATTACAGCATATAAAAGATTTTGAGACTTTGGTGAAAATTTACCAGATCTTCCTGGAAAAATTGGAAAAACCCGAAAAGAAAGTTGAAATATTAAAACAGTTTGGGATTGCTAACAAAAGGTTAGGAAAAATTGATGACTCGATTGAAAATTTCAGGGAAGCTTTAAAAATAAGTGTAGAGAATTCCATTCCTCACGATGATGTTGTTTTATCTCTGGCAAACAGCTTGTATGCAATAAACTCTTCTGCTTTTGCATTAGAAATTCTAAAAAAGCATATCATTATTTCGGATGATAAAGCCTTGATCATCAAAATAGCTCTTCTCAAAACCGAGATCCTTCTTATAATGGACAATATAGAAGAATCACGGGAAATGCTGGAAGAAGCGTTTAATATTGTTGATCAGATCAAGGATATTAATGTTCGTTCAAATTTGAAGGCTGAATGTAAAAAAGCCAAAGGTAAATTTTACTATTATCAGGCTGCTTGGAGTAAAGCCAGAACAGAATTTGAAGATGCAGAAAAACTTTATGAGAAAGTTAATAACCCGGAAGGACTGGCTGCAATTTATAATAACCTTGGTGTGCTGGCAATGCAACAGGGAGATATAAAAGATGCTGAAACTCTCTATTTTAAAAGCCTGGAATATGAAAAACAGTGTTTTAATCTGAGTGGAATTTCGGTCTGTTATATCAATATGGGTAGTTTGTTTGAGGATAAAAACGATTATAAAAAATCGATCCATTATCTTAATAAAGCTTTAGAGATACAAAAACTTCTGAATGACAATTATAAAACTATCAGCATCTACATCAATATTGGTGTTTCCTATATGAATAACGGGCACTTTAAAGAAGCGGAAGAAGCCTTTACTAATTCCCTGACAATTGCCTTAAAATTTAATATGCACAATCATGTTGTTACAGCAATAAATAATCTGGGTGCAGTGTTCTTCAAATCCGGTAATTTCCAGAAAGCCATTCACTATTACGAAGATGCTATTAAGAAATCGAAAGATTACAATTTCTTAGATGGACTTATTAAATCTTATAACAATATGGGAGAATTGTTTGAAACACGCGGTGAATATAATATTGCCTTTGATTATTATTCAAAAAGCAAGGAGTTATTGCCCAATATTTCAGATGAATTCATGAAAGCAGAACTATACGGTAACCTGGGAAGCATTCTTACAGCACTACATAAATTTAAGGAAGCATATCCTTACCTGGTAGAGAGTTTTGATTTCTTTAAAAATATTGGCTCCGGGATTAAGATCATTGAAGGGGCAGAAAAACAGGCTTTCTATTTTATGCAAACCAGAAATTATGAAAGTGCAAATTATTACCTCGATTTTGCCTTGCAACTGGCAGAGGAAAGCAGCAATGAATTTCATGTAGGTAAATGTCATTTCTTGCGCTCCATTTTAGAGAAAAAAGATCCTGAACTGGCTCTTACTCTTGTTCAAAGCGCTATTGAAATATTTGTGAAAACCAAACATGATTTTGATCTGGCTATGGCAAATTACGAATTCGCTTCCCTGCTATTGGACAAAGATGATTGGGAACAAGCTCTGGAAATCTTATTGGAGAATAAAAAGATAATTGAGAAATTTGAAGCTATTAAATTCCTGGAAAAGAATGATATTCTGATCCAGAAAATTAATAAAAAATATGCCATCGAACTAAAAGAATCACGGGTGCAGGAAACTCTGCTCAATAAATTCTATGAAATAACCCAGGAGTTGAATGATATTTCTGATTTCGATGTGCTGCTGGATACTTCTTTGGATCGCCTGGTTGAGTTTGCTGATGCCGATGGGGGGATTTTCACTTTGTATCACAACCAATTAGTAAAAGATTCCTGGGATTATCTTATCCTGAAAAATTTCACTAATACCGACAAAGATTTCCAATTGATGATGGAAGTAGTAGAGGATACTTTCAATAAAGGAACGGGACAAAATCATAAACAACCTCATTTCGCCCCCGAATATAACAATATTATATCTTTTCCATTGATTGTTCGAAATGACAGGAAAGGAGTTATCTGTCTTTTTACCAAGCATGGCTCACACTATTTTACCGAAAGAATGTATAATCTTGTAAACGCTCTTTGTAATCAGATCGTCGTTATCGTAGAGAACATCTCTTACGATAATTTACAAAAATCTCACGAGATTATCCGTGAAGAATTAGCTGCATCGAGTACATTCACAAATATCATTGGCAAAAGCGAAAAGATCCAGCATATCTTCCGCATGATCGAAAAAATTAAAAATTCTCCTACTACAATTCTAGTGGAAGGAGAGAGCGGAACTGGAAAAGAACTCATCGCCAGGGCAATACATTACAATAGTAACCGTCGAAATAAACAGTTCGTTGCCCAATATTGTGGTGCTCTACCCGAGACATTACTGGAAAGTGAGCTTTTTGGACATATAAAGGGTTCATTTACAGGTGCCACTCACGATAAAAAGGGATTATTCGAGATTGCGGACGGTGGGACTTTCTTTTTAGATGAAATCGCCGATATCAGTCTTTCAACCCAGGCAAAACTGCTCAGGTTCCTGCAGGAGGGCGAACTAAAACGTGTCGGTTCTACGCAAACTCAAAAGGTAGATGTGCGTGTGATCTGTGCCACAAATGTTTCCCTGAAAGAAAAAGTAGAACATGGAACATTCCGCCTTGATCTTTTCTACCGGCTCAATGTTATCAGAATCGAAATTCCTTCTTTAAAAGAAAGAAAATCTGATATCCCTTTGCTTGCAGTACACTTCCTGGATAAATACTGCCAAAAGATGGAAAAGAAAGTGAATGGCCTCACTGAAGAAGCTATGCGTTACCTGATGAATTATGACTGGCCCGGTAACATACGTCAATTGGAGAATGAGTTGGAACGTGCTGTTACTTTGTCCGAAGATGATTCTTCGATTAAATCTTCCGATCTCTCCGAAGAGATTTTCAGATTCCAGGAGCAAACCGAATCCATTAACCTATTGCAAGACAAATCTCTGAAAATTGCTGTAGAAAGCCTGGAAAAACAGATGATAAAAAAAGTTCTGGATGATAATGAATGGAACCAGACCAAGGCTGCCAGGGCTCTGGGATTGAGCCGCCAGGGATTGATCAAGAAAATGCAGAGATACAAATTTGAAAAATAGAAAATACCAAAGCAAGATAGCAAAATATGATTTCCTTATTTGATTTTGTAGCGCTGGATATCGAAACAACCGGCTTTGATTTCGAGAAAAACGAGATCATTGAAATTGGTGCTGTAAGATATATTTCCGGTAAAATAAAAGATAAATTTTCAATCTTTATCAAACCACAAAAACCTGTACCACAATTTATTAAGCAGCTTACGAATATCAGCGATGAACAACTCAATTCCGGTGATACCATTTCCAATGCTTTATCAAAACTACTGGAATTTCTGGGAACTGACCTGGTAGTGTGCCATAATACATCTTTTGATATTGGTTTTCTGAACACAAAATTCAAAAAAATACATTTCCCGAAACTTTCAAATCAGACGATCGACACACTTGATCTGAGTCGTATTTATTTACCTTTTATTGTAAATCATAAATTAGGAACGGTAGCTGAATATTTCAATATCGATCTTTCTAATGCTCATCGTGCCATCTTCGATGCCGAAGCAACAGGAAATATTTTAATTGATCTTTTAAAATTTATTGAAGATAACATTCCCCTGAAGCTGAATCATAAACTACTGGAACTATCTTTCTTATTACGTCATCAGATCGGTCTTTCCCGCTTCCTGGAAAAGATAGTAGAGCACCAGAAAAAATATGCTCTTTTGAAAAAAGCAGAAGAAAAGATCGATTTTCATAATCGTAACTATATCGAACATAAGCCAAAAAATCCCGCTGAAATAACTATCGACATGAGTTTCCGGTTGGGTGGTTTATTCAACGATAAATTTAAAAAATACGAATTTCGTCAGGGTCAGATAGATATGTCACATGCTGTACTGGAGAATTTCAACAGGAAAGAATTCCTGCTGGTGGAAGCCGGTACGGGAGTTGGAAAATCGTTAGCTTACCTGGTACCTTCAGTAATGTTTACTTACAAAAATGAAAATAAGAAAATTATAATTTCTACCAACACCAAAAACCTGCAGGAACAGCTATTTTATAAAGATCTGCCCACTGTAAAAGAATGTATCCAGCTTCCTTTCAAAGCTACTTTGCTAAAAGGTCGCAGGAACTATGTGTGTGAAAAGAAATGGTTGGAAACAAATATGGATCTAGAAAGAATTCTTTCTACCGGAGATATAAAAAGCTTCATGAATCTGATCGTATGGAAAGAATTTACCACGACCGGTGACATCTCAGAGAATAGTTCATTCGATGTGAATAGGGATAGCAGTGTGTGGAAAAGGCTTTCCGCAGATACCTTTCTGTGTCGCGGGAAAAGATGCCCTCATTACCGGCAATGCTTTTTGATGGACATTCGCAAGAAAGCAGAAGATTCTAACCTGGTTATCATAAATCATCACCTGCTGCTGGCAGATATGCAAACCGGTAACGCCACCCTGGGTGAGTTCGATAATCTCATTATAGATGAAGCACACAACCTGCCCCACATTGCTCCTGCTGAACTGGGGTTAAGTCTTTCGTATGCGGATTTTAATAATTTCTTTGCCCAGCTTTACACAATACGCAAAAAATTTCAGAGTGGCTTGCTGATAGGTTTGAAGACAGCAGCAATGAAAAGTGATTTTCCGGGGAAGACAGAATTTATAAACAAGATCGAAGATGTTATCCAACTTCTGGAAGAAAAAAAATCACTTTTCTCCGAATCCTTTAAAAAAGTTGGCGATCTGGTTAATGAACGCGGCAGCTACGGTAAATTGAGGATCAAAAACCTTGAGGATCATGAATTTCTCACGGACTACCTGGGAAAAATCATCATCTTCTGGCAGGAGTTTTCCAAAGCAATGATACCGATACAAGATTCTCTGGGGGATATCAACAAACAGAGATTCATCGATTATGATAAACACAAAGAGATAATGGAAAGCGTTGTGCAAACTATTGGCGAGTACTATAACACACTCAATATACTCTACAATCCCGATCTGAAAGAGTTTGCTTATTGGATGGAGAGCTTCCAGACTTACGATGAAAATTATCCCTCTGGTGTTTTATGTTATTGCCCTTTGAATGTGAACCAGATCTTTAATGATAAACTTTATAAGAGGGTTGATTCTATCATCTTTACATCGGCTACCATGGCAATAAGAGATAAATTCAAATATTTTTCCAATCGTATGGGACTGGATCTGCTGGAAGAAGGATTTGTGCAGGAACTGATTGTGCAATCTCCCTTTGATTATAAAAAACAAACAATGGTGCTGGTGGCAGGTGTTCTACCCGATCCCAAGGATAAATTCTTTTCAGCCCAGAGCATCGAAATAATAAAAAATGCAGTAGAAGTTTCACGGGCCGGAACCATGGTATTGTTCACGGCATACAAAAATCTGAATGAAGTTTACGAAGTTCTAAGCGAACCATTTTATAATAATGATATTCTGCTTCTGGCACAGGGTAAAGGCATAGGTCGTTCTGCTATGCTCAAAGAATTTCGTGAACATCGCAATTCCGTACTTCTGGGAACAAATTCTTTCTGGGAGGGAGTGGATGTGCCGGGTGAATCACTGGAACTTCTGATTCTTTATAAATTACCTTTCATGGTGCCTTCCGAACCGATAGTGGAAGCATTCCTGGAAAAACTGGAAGCTGAAGGGAAAGATAGCTTTTTGCATTATATGCTGCCCAATGCTCTTTTAAAATACAGGCAGGGTTTTGGCAGATTGATACGGCATAAAACAGATCGTGGAGTAGTGCTGGTACTGGATAGCCGTATTATAACCAAAAAGTATGGGCGATTCTTCAAAGATACAGTACCGGCAAAAACCTACATTACTACCACAGATGTCGAAATTTACGATTACCTGACTAAATGGTTCAAGAAAATATGAATTTTAGAATAAATAATTTTATTACTTCTTTTGTAGCAGATAAAAGTATAAAAAAGATTTTACAGATGCCAAAATGGGTAAAAAAATTAGGCCGCTGATTCGCTACGCTGGTTCAGCTGGCCGAAACCTCTGTAAATTCCTTACCTTTGGTAAAGAACCATAGGCAACTTATTCTGATATAATTATGCGTCAAGAAAAAAATCTCAAACAAATGTCTATTGATTTTAAAATTCATCACATTTACGAACTACTTCAAAATTCATTTGGCCCTCAAAACTGGTGGCCCGGTGAGACAACAGATGAGATCATAATCGGTGCTATTCTTACGCAGCGGGTAAGCTGGAATAACGTAGAAACTGCTATCGAAAACCTGAAACAAAATAATCTTTGTACTATCGAACACATTCATTATGCAAATATAGAAGACCTTGCTCCTCTCATTCGCTCCACTTTATATTATAACCAGAAGGCAAAGAAACTGAAGAACTTTGCAGAATTTCTTTTCACCGGATATAATGGTGATCTGGATAGAATGTTCCGGACAGAAATTGCTGAATTAAGAAGGCAACTGCTACAAATAAAAGGAATCGGCGAAGAAACTGCCGATTCCATTCTGCTTTATGCTGGTGGTAAACCTGTATTTGTGATAGATACTTACACCAAACGCATTTTTAGCAGATTGGGGATAACAAAGCCGGGTTGGAATTACGCACAATATCAGCAGGTTTTCACGGTTAACCTACCGCAGGATGTTTCTCTTTT
>JACNIV010000041.1 GCA_014382915.1 Candidatus Cloacimonadota bacterium
CACCTGGCTCTGGAACATAACCCCAACAGCCCTTTGCCTCCTCGAACGGTGGAGATAATAGAACCGGACAGAGTTACAACCTATTTTTTAAAAAGTAAAAAAGAACAAGTATTTATATCTGTATTCATGGGATTTGCCACAGAACAGGCAGTGGCTATTCAAACGTTGATCACTGCCAAAAGAGCTAAAAGAACATTACGTTCTTTTTATTCACCGGTACAAAGATATTCCGAAAGATTAGTACGTAACAAAAGTCTGGCAGAATTTCAGTATTTTACACATACAGAGGAATCGGAAAATGCAGATGGTGGCGATGAAGCTGCCAGGGTTAAATTCTGGGGTCCCGATGTATTGTACGGACCGGTACATTCAAATACTGATATCTGGGTACAGCAAGGTGGTGGCGGTAACAATCAAGGTTGGCCCACTTTCTATGCTATGGTTACTACAGCAGGTATATTCAGAAATTATAACCAAGGCGGAGCTCCGCTTACACTGGCACAGAAAGAACAAATATTTCTTGGTGGTTGGGCGGAAGGCTCAGATGGTACGAATCCCATTGTTTTTGAACCTGATGCAGAACTTATCCGGCAAAATGGAATACCTCTCGGTGTTCCGTCTACCGATATTGTGTATGTAAAGATTCAAGGTGGCAGCTTTATCAGCATGTATGGTAATATTGTAGAAACCGGGATTGAAGAGTTCGAGGTTTATAGCTGGTATCCGCATAATGCAGCAGCAGCAAATGCAATCATAAATGCCGGTGGAAACTGGTATGAAGATAGTGATAATATCTGGACAAATTACGTTACAATATACGATACTATCTGGACTCCCGGTACAAGTTGTCCTGTAAATAATCAGTCCGTTTGGGTAGAATATGGTCAACTCTGGATAGAAGGATACGTTGCCGGAAAACAAACATTTGGTTGTGCCGATACTATTTTCATAGTGGGTGATATTACCTATTACAATACTGAATACGGTGATCCACCTGATGATCCTGATGATCCAAATTTAACCGATTATTTTGGGCTGGTTTCTGAAAAGAAGTTATTAATAAGGTATAAACATAAAGACCCATTTGAAAATATGGAGTTAGATAATGATAATTGTATTGATATAATGCTATATGGTGCTTATGCTGCCATAGGAGAAGGAGATCAAAGCCAGCAGGGTGCAATGTACTGTCATGAAGATGGCATTTTCACCTTTCAGTATCATCATCCACACGGTTCTACACCAGATTTTGAAGCCCCTAGTCCTTATATTTCAGATGAATATTCCATAACTCTTTTCGATTCAGGCGGCAATGGCTGGAACGGGGCATCTTTAGATGTAATTGTAGATGAAATAACTGTCCTGGATGATATTACATGTTATGCAAGTCAAAGTTCATATACATTCACTGTTGAAAATGGAGATATTATAGAGACTTCATACACTCAAGGTGGAAATGGAGATGAACACACCTATGAAATTTATAATCAAAATGGGGATATGGTTGCTTCAGATGGACCATCTCCAGGTCCAGGCATTACATATCAAGTATTTCTTCCACCATCAGATGAGGATACGCTCTATACCTATATAGATCTTCATAAATTCATCTTTCCCATTACTCTGAATATACCACCCAATATAGAAGGTTTTAAATTACATGGGAATACACCAATAGTTAACTCAACCTGCGGTTATCCTTATGAATCTCCCGGATACTTGAACAGCTATCCGAATAATAATTCTTCGAACTATGCTGTGCCATACGGAACCGATTATCCCTGGTATAACCCTGTCTGGCCCGAATCTTCCAATGATATTGTTTCTATTTTTTCGACAGGCCCTTTTGAACGTGGTACAATAACTATCTTCGGAGCAATTGCACAACGTCGTAGAGGTTTTGTCCATCGTTCAGGTGGTGACGATTATAACCATCCAGGTGACAATCAATGGGAAATGGATATTTATCATTATGATGGAGACCACGGATCTTCAGGTTATAGTAAAGATTATCATTATGATCAAAGATTTTTGTATGTGCAACCCCCGGATTATCCACAGATATACGAGGGCTTTGGTGAAGCAACTCTTACAGCATTTAAAAAAGAGTCGTGGTCTTTCAAATCACCACCAAAATCTTTTTGATATAAATAATAAATAACCAAATAATTAATGTGAGGTTACATGGCTAAAAAGAAAAAGATCAGATTCAAGGAATCTATCGGTCTGGACATAGGCAATCATAGTATCAAAATGGTTCACCTCAAGAAGTTGCATCATGGTTACAAGCTCTTGAACTGTGAAGTCCGTCCGACAATTCCTGAAGGAATCGAACCAATTTTATCGGATCTCTCACCAGATCGTTTTGCTCCTATTTTGTCCGGTATGCTGAAATCGATGAAATTAAAGCCTAAAAAAATAAAGCATATTGTCTCTTCTATCGGCGGCGATAATGCCAGCATCAAACAGATAAAAACGATCTTCCTGCCGGATGACGAGTTGGAATCCGCGCTGTTTTTTGAAGCTAAAAAACACCTTCCTATAAGTGGTGCGGAGATGCTTCTCGATTATCAGGTTCTTAGTGTTGAAGAAAAAACCAATAATATGAATATTCTTCTTGCATCTTCCACCAAATCGCTTCTGCAGGAACATTCCAACATTCTCACTTCTGCCGGTTTAACTCCAGGCATCGTAGACTTGGAATCATTGGCTGTAGCAAACAGTTTTATGCTTAATGAAAACGTGGAAGATGGTGTGTATGTGATCCTGAATATCGGAGCATTTAAAACCAATATGATCATCTACGGACCCAAAGCAAAATTCTTTGCCCGTGATATCGGTTGGGGTGGGTACAATTTCACTAAAGATATCATGAAACAAAAAATATAAGCTTTGAAGAAGCAGAAAATTATAAACTTGAGCATGGTTTAAAAAAAGCTGATGTTTCCGATAGTAAATCTTCTCTTATAGCGCTCGATATCACCGAAAATACCACTGCCGAACATATTGCCCAGGAAGTAAAAAGATCTCTCAGGTTTTATGTGAAGGAAGCAAGTAATAGTGACTTCCGAAAAATATTGCTGGCTGGTGGAAGTGCTAAATTAATTGGTTTGAGTGAATTTTTGGAAGAGCAGTTAAAACTTTCTACCGAAGTTTATAATCCGTTTTTAGATTTAGATAAGTCCGATAAATTCTCTCACGAGAAAGACCCTCAGTTTGCACTGGCCCTGGGCTTGGCAATGAGACCGGAATAGAGGAGAGGTTATGCAACAATTTTATTTCAAAATAAACCTGAATAAATTTGGCGAATTAAGAAAGCAGATAGAAACAGAAAAAAGAACCTTTAATGCAACAGCAATATCGTATGGCATAACCCTGGTTATCGTATCGATTATCGTGATGCTGCTTAATTTCAACTTGAATAGCAAGATTGAAAACCGTAAAATTTTATTACAGGATATCAAGGAAGAGATCGAAACTTATGAAGTTAGTGGAGAGTTCCTTTCTTCAAAAGACCTGCAAAGGTTAGCTAAAGTGATTACAGAGAGGATTTTCTGGTCAAAGAAACTGGTAGCAATTTCAGAAAAGACCACCGATAAAATAGCGATCACGCATTTCTCTTTCAAGGGTGGCCACCTCAGTTTATATGGTATAACCAGGTTGGATAAAGAACAGAGGGAGTTTGATCTAATTAACAATTTCATTAACGAATTGAAAAGTAATAAACAGATAAATATAGATTTTCCTGAAATCCAATTTGTAAAATCTACCTATGATATCGAGAAAGATGTTGAGATATTACGTTTCCAGATCGACTGTATTACCAAGGATTCCGAAAAGAAGGGAGGTCGATCATGATGCAGCAAAAATATCTCATTCTGCTTTGTGCTATCATTCTTACTGCAATGTGTTTCTTCTATCTCAGTTCAAAATCGATCAATGCTAAGATGGCAAAAATAAATGTCTATGATAAGCATATAAAAGCGGAACAGGAAAAGCTTAACAGCGCTAAAGTTCTTAACGAACAACTGGAGGAGATCTCCAAAATTATTTTTCAAAGTATGACAGACAAGGGGGAATTTTCATCGGAAGAAGTAAATACTTTCATCAAGAAACTCACCGATATGGCGGATAAGTACGAAATTGCTGTGCATTCTATCTTTCCCAAAGTTGTTGCCACTACGTCGACGTATTTAGTAGAGCAGCAATATACAACGATTCTTAATTGTACTTTTATACAAATGGGACGATTCCTTTCTGAAATGGAAAGCTTTGATAACATAATCAAGATCAAAACCCTGGATATTACACCTTTGAGTAAAGACAGAAATGATGATAATGGTGATATAGAAACTGCAACACGTTACAAAGTAACTCTCGAACTTTCTACTTTAAAGATCATAAAGGAGAGATAGTATGGAACATAAATATTTGAAAGATTTTGTAATTATCTTGATCGTAACCTTAATGATCGCTTTTGGTATGAAAGATTACAATCTCTATCATAAAGTGTACAAAGTCCCCACCGATTCCATGTACAAGAAGATAGCGCTTAGTGAAGGGCTTTTAACAGAGATCCATAATATTGAGGAATCTATCAGAGATAGAAAACAGTTTGTCTTCACAGTTATAAAGGATCCATTGGAACAAAATCTTATAGTAAAAACTATTAAGGACATCGAGAAACAATGGCGTGAAGAAGTGGAAAATATGGTACGTCTCGAATCTACAATAGTTCCTGAAAATGGCAGGAAACAAGCTGCAATTTCTTATAAGGGGAAAACAGTTATCTACAGTATTGGTGATAAATTCATCAAGGGAGAAATCACTGATATTCGTGAAGGTGAAATAACTTACACTTATCAAAATATTTTGGGAGTTCTTAAGCTTCAGAAATTACCGGAGCGACCTAAAGAAATTCAACAGACCACAAGCAAAACAAAAAAATCAAGAGAATATAATTGGTAATATTTAAGGAGAATGTATGAGAAAATTTAATGTTAACGTAGTGCTGGTGATGCTTTTAATAGTACTTTTTACCGGTAGTCTTTTTGCGCAGGATGATACTAAAAGTCTTTTGTACAAGAAAATAACACTGAATGCCGAAGATGCTTCCATCTCTCATATTGTTTCCACTATGGCACACCTGAGTGGTTGCAATATAGTTCTGGCAATGGATGTTAAAACAGAAAAGGCAGAAACGGAAGAAAGAAAAATTACCATTCATCTGAAAGAAGTACCGATTGAGCAGGCTCTGGCGCTCGTGGTAAAATCAATTGGTCTTTCCTATCGATTAGTTGGAGAAAAAACCTTTATCGTAGGAGAAAAAGCTCGTATCGAAGAAGAAATTGGCGAAAGAACTTATATTATCAACCTTAATTATGTTGATGCAGATAAAATAGTAAAAGCTCTTTCCATTATGCCCGGTGAAGCAGTTCCCATTGAGGGACAGAATTCCATTTTGCTGCGTGCCAATCCGGAAACATTTGCCGAAATTAGCAAAAAACTGGAAGAGATAGATATTCCGCAGAAACAGATCGAGATCAGGGCACGCTTGATAGAGATCTCTGTTTCCGATGCAAAGAAATTCGGTATTGACTGGACCAAGCTGAATCACCTTACCACCATCCTGGCAGAAGATGCTATGACAGCCGATGGTGTGGGACTTCCCTACAATTACACAGATGAAACCGGTGCAATTCCACATGGAGATCTTGTTCCATTGGGAGAACTTCCGGAAAGTCAATATTTCCAGCGCCTGGATGACCTGGCTGATATGGGTCTTTTCAGCCGCCAGATGACAGCTTTTGATATTACTATTGACTGGCTTCTGGAAAACAATGTAGCTAAGCTTCTTACCGATACCAGAATAACTGCTCTTAATGGTGAGGAAGCCGAGATCCACATAGGTGAGATCATTCCTTTTATTGCGGAAGATTCCGAAAAGAACATTCAGGTAGAACGTGAGGAAGTAGGAATAAAACTGAAAGTAAAGCCAAAAGTAAATAGAGATGGATTTATTACTACAAAAATAGAACCCGAAGTCAGTTCGGTTCTGGAACTTGTGGGTGGATATATACCCAGAACTAAGGTGAGAAAAATCACTTCTACCGTAACTGTTCCCGACGGACAGAGGATAATTGTTGGTGGTTTATTGAACTCCAATATTGTAAAAACAGTGAACAAAGTTCCGCTTCTTGGTTCAATTCCCATTCTGGGCTATCTCTTTCAACATCATGTAACAAACGTGAACACTACAGACCTCATCATCGAGATCACACCTCGTGTGGTTACATTCGATGATTATAATGTGGAATACGATATAGATAAACGCCTTGAAAAAAAATTGATCAAGGAGAAAATTCCTGAAGAAAATCAGGAAAAAGTTCCTGAAGAAATTCAGGAATAGGAGGTAATATGAAAAGGATTAGGTTTCTTGCGATTTTTGCTTTTATAGCAATTTTATCGATCGTAATAATTAACTCTTGCGATAACAGGGTATTTGAACCTACTGGAGAAACTCCGCCGGATGAGTTCTACAATCTTACGATCTGGGCAGTACCCGATACTATTTATGCAGATGATGATAATGCTACTTATGCCACTATTCATGTGCTTGTGAAAGATAGCAATAACTTTATTGTTAATGAACAAAGAGTAAATTTTGGTACTAACCTTGGTAACATAATAGCTTTTGATATTACAGACAGCACTGGTATAGCTTCTGTGGAATTCTGGGATAATGGATTACCCGGAACGGCTACTATTGTTGCTTCTACAAATTATGTAGAAATTAACGCGGATGAAGAAGAGATCACACATACAATATATACTTCTATCGAAGTTGCAATTATATTACAGCCAGATCTGCCTACTACAGATGTTAACTC
>JACNIV010000042.1 GCA_014382915.1 Candidatus Cloacimonadota bacterium
TTTATAATATGGAAAAAAAGAAATGCGAAAAGAGCAGATAATATCGGAGAAAATACCCATGTCCCCACAATATTAGTGAAGGCAGTAATATCTGTACGAGTTCCGGAAAAGAAGTTCCAACCAAGAATGGCTCCAACGATAGCCTGGGATGTTGAAACAGGTAAACCCGCTTTTGTCATCCACATCACGGTGAAGGCAGCTGCAAGAGCAACTATAAATGCACCGGACATGGTGTTTATAGCACCCAGTTTACCAAGCGTATGAGATGCACCGGCTCCGCTTATAGTCGCACCCAGAAGAACAAAAATACTGCAGATAATGGCAGCGGTATAGAAACGAACCATCTTGGTGCCCACCGCTGTTCCAAAGATATTAGCAGCATCATTAGCGCCCAGCGACCAACCCAGGAATAGTCCACTGGAAAGATAGAACAATATTTGTAACATCAATTATATCCTGCGTTTTATAGCGTAAATGGCAAGTCGCTCTGCTACTGATTCAGCTTCATCAGAAAGCAGGGCGATCTTCTCGGCAAAATAGCGCAGATGCATTCTGATGCTCAAGTCCATTTCAGTGCCCGAATTGAATATCTTATGTTTGATTATCTTTTCCAGTTTATCTGCTTCGTGCTCATAGAAATGTACTTTGTTCACGTAGTTATTGACCAGCTTCAACTCAGTAAAAAAAGCCCTGGACGCTTTAGCCAGCTCTTCCACAGATTTATAGGAAAGCTCTGCCAGGTCCTTGAAATCTTCTCTAAGGTATTCTGGGATATCTGGCGTTTCGATATAAAAATGTTCTAGAACTTTTTCTGTAATATCTATCACATCATCGAGTGTTTCTAAAACTCCTAGAACATCACCTCGTGATTCCGGGATCAACATATGGGTATAGAGCTTGTATTTAATATCCCTGCGTACTGCATCTGCTTTCGATTCAAGTTCTGTAAGTTCTTTAGTATATTCTTCAAATCGCTCTTTTTTACCGGAAAAGTATGCCTTCAACCCTTCATAAAATATGAGACCAGCCTTTTCTACACGATCTATAAATCCATCCATAGAAGCCTGCAAGTCCTTGCTTCTGGAAAATAATCCGTTCAAAATAACCTCCCTGACATCATCAATAATCTAATGCTGTATTCACATAAATTTTAAAATTGAAGATTTATAATAAGTCAAGCTAATTTTACAGTTAAGTCTGTAAGTTGTCCAGTTTCTGGATACAATAAAATAATGCTGGACAAACCAAATGGAGTCAGCTTTTTGACACTTAATATTCTTAATTTATCAGGAGTTATAGTGGAGAAAACAGAAGAAAAAGTCGTGAATCCGGAAGAAGTGAAAGAAACTTCCGACCAGCAGATAGAAGAGAAAGTTCAAGAAACCCCTACAGTAGATGAAGAAATTTCCCCGGAAACTGAAACAATTGCCGAAGAAATTCTTCTTGAAAGTGAGGAAGTTATCGATGAGGATAACTTTGAACATATGCTGGAAGAATCTTTAGCTAATATCAAAAATCTGGAAGTTGGCGATAAGATTAGTGGAGAGATCATAAATATTACAGATTCTTACATTTTTGTTACAATGGGTGGTAAGCGCGACGTCTATGCCGATAAGGACGACTATCTTGATAAAAAGGGAAAATTATCCTACGAAGTAGGTCAAACACTTACGGGTTATGTAGTTAAATATTCCGATACAGAAACCCTGATCGCTAAAAGTCTTTATGCGGTAAACCTGAATGTACTACACAGTGCTTATGAAGAAAATATCCCGGTTCATGGTAAAGTACAATCCATGACTAAGGGTGGTTATATAATAGATATCTCCGGCATCAAAGCATTCTGTCCCATTTCTCAGATCGATGGCAGAATTGTAATAGATCCCAAAAAATATATGAACTTTGAATTTGATTTCAGGATAATAGATTTTAAGAAAAATGGTAAAAATATAGTTGTATCCCGCAGGAAAATATTGGATGAAGAAAAAGAATTACAAAAGAAAGAAACACTTTCTCAACTCACCGTTGGCGATATTATCACGGGGAAAGTAAACCGTCTTACAAACTTCGGAGCTTTTGTAGATATTGGTGGAGTAGATGGATTGCTTCATATTTCCCAATTTTCCTGGGGCAGAGTGGAATCTCCATCGGAAATCCTGAATATTGGTGATGAAATAAAAGCAAAGATCATTAAGCTGCATGGTGAGAAAATATCTCTCAGCATGAAAGCGTTGCAGGAAAACCCTGTGGAAACAGCTATAAAGGAATTGAATGAAGGTGACATCGTAAGTTGCCGTGTTGTTCGCAATCTTCCTTTTGGTTCTTTTGTAGAAATTAGAGCAGGAGTTGAAGGATTAATTCCCATTTCAGAATTAGCCAGGGGCAGACGTATAAACAATCCTTCCGAAGTAGTAAAAGAAGGTGACCTGCTGGAAGCACAGATTCTCAAGATCGATCCTGAAAAACAAAAGATATCATTATCTCTCAAAGCGCTTCAACCGGATCCCTGGGATAATATCGATGAATTTATCAATGAAAACGATATTATTGCAGGTACTATTGAAAACGTAGCAAGTTTTGGTGCTTTTATTAAGCTCAACGAAGGTATTACCGGTTTACTTCCCAATGTAAAAATGAAAATTGCCGGGATAAAACTGGATAAAGCCAAAATCGGTGAGGAATTTAAAGTACGCGTTGTGAAAATAGATAAAGATGCTCGCAGAATCTCTCTGGAACCTACCAATATGCCTGAATCTGCTGTGGAAGCAAAAGACGACTGGCACAAATATAAAAAGCAAAAATCAAAAAACACACACATAGATGAAGATAGCCCATTTGCAAATTTGTAAATTGGTTGAACTAATTAATTAGTGGAAATTATAAACCGGGCAGGAAAAGATTCTTGTCCGGTTTTTTTTATTTTATTTCAAATTTCCTGCCCAGAGAGAGATCTATAAATTTATCTTTCCACTTTTCGCAAAAGATCTCTGTGGCACGATCTCCCGTGCAATGGGAAGGAGCAATATACTTTACTTCCAGCTTTTGAAGAGAATTGGCGATTTTATTGATCTTATATCTAGTAGTTGCACCCAGATGAAATCCACCGGTTACCAGGCAGAGCGATTCATCAGGAAACATCTTATGAACTTTCTTAACTATCTTATCGATCCCGGGATGGGAACAACCAATGATGACAACCGGACCTTCTTTTGTATTTAGGATTAACGCATGTTCATATATTGGCAGTAAATTATATGAACCCTTGATCTCTCCGGTTGACCAGACTCCATCTGCTATTTCGATAGGATCTTTTACTGCTACCAGGTTTACTGAAGGAAATTCCCTTTGAATATCTTTGAAAGCTTTGGCAGGAACATAAATTTTTACATCCTCTTTTGCTGCTTCCAGGAATTTATTTAATCCACCGATATGATCCCAGTGATTGTGCGAAATTACAACGAGATCTACATCTTTCGGATCGAGTCCGAGAGCATAGATATTATCCATCAGGATTTTGCCATCTCCACCAGTATCGAATAAAATGGTGGTGGAATCTGCTACTATCCAGGCACCGAAACCAAAACCCGGTGTTAGTTCCGAGGATTTGATAACATTATTGAAAACTATCCACATTAACATGTATTTGAGCATGAGAATTCTTTTTTAATTTTTTATTAGTTTGAATTTATTTTTACTAAATTCATATGTAGAAATTACTTTAAATAACTTATCATTGTTATTTTTAGGTCTGTATAATAAAATTAATTTAATTATAGGGGTTTCTTTTTCCATTTCAAGCATATCTATAAATTCTTGTAGTGGACTGTTGTTGTTTGGACCTCGGGTTATTTCAAATGTATAAAAATAATTTCTTTTTTCTCCTGGAGCTATTTCGATAATTGAAGTAAAAATATCTTCAGTTATTAATGCAGAGATATCACCAATATTGTTAATTTCATATTTGACTTGTATATTGATGTTTTCCCCAGATATTTCAGCCTTAATAAAGTAATTAATTTCTTCAAAGCGACTTGGTGTAACAATAAGATGGGGAAATCCTTCTGTACAAGATCGGCTTTGAATTATAGGTAATCCAACAAATGTTACCGAGCCATCGTCGTTAATTCTGTGTAGAAGCGATGGGTTAGATTCTATGAACCAACTATGTTCGGCAGTAGCTGTTAGTTTTATCTCATTGCTTTTAGTTATGGTAGGATTATATGACTTAACAGTTTCAACTATTTTTTTGTAATTTTTATTAATCTTGAATTCAGAATCGTTATATATCTTTTTGTTGTGAGTAAAAAAGTAGTCATTTAATGTAAAAGATTTCATGTCAGATTCTCTATAATAAATTATTTTAATAATATACACAGCTATGACATGATTACCATTAATGCCAATGGTGCTTTGTTCTATTTTATTAAAAGGTTCAAGCTTTGTCGCTGATACTGCGTGTTCAAATCTCTTGAAACTGGTTTTAGAAAATAGATCAATTTTCTTTTCTTTTGTGTTATAAATATAAGTTGCTATTTTTGCAGAGAGTGAAATTACTGTAATTGGACCAGAGTTATTTATAATAATATTTGGATTGCTAGTATCTCGATAAGTGTGTTTCC
This sequence comes from Candidatus Cloacimonadota bacterium, assembly GCA_014382915.1. Taxonomy (GTDB): domain Bacteria; phylum Cloacimonadota; class Cloacimonadia; order Cloacimonadales; family TCS61; genus JACNIV01. The sequence continues at coordinate 4,620 of JACNIV010000042.1, forward strand.
CTTCAACCTTTATGGGATACTCCATTAAACACGAAATGTTGGGCGCTATGTTGTTTTTTATATTCTTCCAAATTTCATTTTGCCATTTAAGAAAACCAGCAATAACACCTAATATTATGCCAACATACATTGTCCAATAAAATACAATAATATTGGATGAATATAAAAATCCACATAAAACAAATGAAAGTGTTGAACAAAAAACAATAAAATAAATAATAAACTTAGGAATAAGTTTCATTCTTTCTCCATCTTCTCATTCAAAGCTTCCACAGCTTTCTTGAAGCCTATAAAAGAGATGACCGAGACAACTCCTGCAAGTATAAGATGTAATGATACTTTAACTATTTTTTTCATCAGATCAACTTAATAGTTAATATTTACATAGTAATTATAAATCAAACTTAAGTTGAGGATTCTCTTTCGTTTTTGGTGGATAAAATAAACCAATTATCATAAAAGGATTAAGAGCTTTTTTATTATGCCATTCATAGTTTGTTCCAACGAAAAAATGTAAATTTTTATTAAAGGCAAAATCATCAAAATATTTTTTCCTTACAAGTTTAAGTGCCTCTTTTTCATTATTACGAGTAGATTTTAAACAGTTCCAAAATAGCGCACCTATTTCCCAATCAATTATTTCAATTTTTCTGGGATTTTTATCTTCTTCAGTAATAAATTTATAATAGAATTTATATGGTATTTTTTTTACAATTGATGAAAGATTTATTTTGTTAAAGAAATCAAGTTACTGCAGCTTACCTAACCATTTTTTAGGCCATTCTCTTTCAGTTTCTTTCCAAAAAAATCAATAATTTCTTTAGGTTTTAAAGTTGCTAAAGATTTTTTCTCTTCTCCTAAAGAAAGTTCAATTAACTCATTAAATGAAGTAAATACATCTTTGAGAACAATTTCTTTTCTTAGCTGCCAATTATTTTCAGTTCCCAATTTACTTATTATTTTCAAGTCCTGATCAATGTCACTTTTTGGACTATAAGTCTCAGGTCTGAAATCTGTTTTTCTATGTTTCTTTAAATTGATTTCTATCCAATTAAATTTTTCAAATTTATTGTATTCAGATAGAAGCCTGAATGGAACAGGATAAATTCTTACCCATTTACTGTTCTCGAGTAATCCTGCAGTGCAGACAATTTCACCATGAAAATCCGATGGCTGGGGATATGTCTTAACAGTTATTAACACCTTTGCTTTTAAGATTTCTTTTGGTAAGTAACTCATTTATAAATGTTTAACAACAATATTATAATGTGCTTCAAAATAATCGGATATTATGTGACGATGACAATAATTAGAATCTTTCTCAAAACAAGTTAATGCAATTCTTTTTTTATTGTTAAGTAGATAATATATTTTTTTTAATTTATTAACCTGATTTACCAAGTTGTTTTTTTTATAATAATTGAATAGACTTTTATATTCTTCTTCTGTTTCAAGTTTTGCTCTACGATTAGATTCGATCCCAAGTTCAGGTATATTAATGTAATCAATATCTACTCTTTTAAGATGTTCTGAAAATTTCTTTTTTGTAAAATTAAATTTCATAGAAGATGGATTTTTTCTCACATCTATAATAGCATTAATATGATTTTGAATTAGTATTTGCAGATATTTATCAATCGTTTTACCTTCATAACCTATTGTAAACATTATTTTTTGATTTAATTCTCTATTATTGAGAATCGTATTCTTTTCATCACTATCTAATACTTCATCTAAAATTATACTTTTTGAAGCATAAAATGGATATTCAAGATAAGTTTTTCTTATTAATTGTTTGTTTGTAAGTTTATTATGTTTTAAAGAAAACTCCATTAAATCTTTACGATCTTCATTCTTGATTTTATCAATGAATGAAATATTCTGTTTCAAAATGAAATTATTTTCAGAATCTTCTAAAAATCCTTTTTTCATCAAAATCCGTTTATCATGATAACTTTGTAAGCTAAAACAACCATATTTGAAGGGGAAAAAATCATAGTAATTATTATTTTTTTTTGAATAAAGAAAAAGTAATTTTTCTAATCTTGTATTACTTAACTTTCTTCCACAAAATTCAATTAAAGATAATTGAATTTTTTGACGATAATACATTTTTTTATTTTCCCATTAATTCTTAAACTAACTTATTTTTGTAATATTTTTTGTAAAGTAATACATTATTTTTATATTGTAAAAACCAGATCATAGATCTACCCCTACAAATATGATTTAATCTATTGTTACCACTCA
>JACNIV010000043.1 GCA_014382915.1 Candidatus Cloacimonadota bacterium
CTACGTGTAAGGGCGTCAGACCGTTATGATTCTTAGAGTTAACGTCAGCGCCATTCTGCAAAAGGCAACTTAATATTTCAACCCTCCCTTTCCGTGAAGCTTCATGAAGAATAGTTGCACCTTCTAATCTTGAAAAGTGAAAGTTAACGTCAGCACCTTGATCAATGAGATTCTTGATTTCGCTGATACTATCGTTTTGTACAGCAAGGAGCATTTTATACTCTGGCAAGTGTGCTTTATCTCCTGCTCGGATTATCCAACGTCTAAAAAGCTGTTCAATAACAAAACCAATGATAAATGGTAAAAACGAACGATATATTAGAGCGAGTAGACATGCAGCCCAGTATATAAAAAGGGAGATACCGTGGAACAATCGCTGTCCAGGTTTTAAAGGGCCACTTAGAGATCTGCCGGTTATAATTGCTATGATGTTACGAAACCCAAACCAAAATGTAATAACGAATGCTATCAAGAATAATACTGTGACAATATCCATTTTGCATGCCTCTCATATCCAATATTTAGGCATAACATACATTATACTGCTTAATAAGCAGTATATTATCACTTCTAAATTATACATTTCTTGTCTTGATTGTACTCATAAAGCGGATTCAATTATTACATCCTTCGAATCTCTCCGTTCATTTCCTGCTCAAATACATACGTTACTGTTGCCTTTACAACAAACAAATAATAACTTATATTAATAAAAAAAATTTCCTGTCCTAATCTGTCAAATATTTTGTTCTTATCTTATTATCTCCACCTTAAACATTGAAAAATCTGCTAATTCCAGGATCAGAATTTTATTCAATAATTGAGGTATACCAAACAAGTTATTGATAATTTCCTGCGTCATAAGAGAGCCGACAGCAGTTACTGTTTGAGGGATTATGGGAACTGAAACAGGAATGTGTGTCCCGGGGTATATTTCTTTCAAGGTTTGTGTTACTCCGGTTTTTATGGTGGTGATCTGCCCGAAATCATTCTGCACACCACCATGCACCAGGAAGTGTTCGGGCTGCATCAGTTTTTCCAATTCAAAGCGAGCGGTAAAATTATCCAGGCAGTCGGCAATTCCGGTAAAATGGGGAAGATGTGCCTGATTCAAATCGGTAATATCTTTTTGGATCGTTAGTACTTTCAATTTCGGATTGATCGTATGCAGTTTCTTTTTTGCAACATCCACCTTTCGCTTTCCAATGTCGGAAATATCAAATAAAATCTGCCGATTCAGATTCGATGCTGTTATTATTCCATTATCTATCAGTATAAGCTTGCCTACTCCTGTCCTGGTTAGAATTTCTGCAACAGTGCAGCCCAAACCACCCACACCAGCGATCAGAATGGATGAATCTGCTAAGATCTTCTGTTTTTTTTCTCCCCAGAATTGGATGTTACGTTGGAATATTTGGTTGATCACTAACCACCTCCACCCGGTGGAAAAATGCAAATCTCATCACCATCCTGCACAATGGAATCGATTTTATCCAGATGATAAATATTGCGCCCGTTAATGAGGATCATTGTTCCGGGTAGTATTTGCATTTCAGCATCGATGAGTTGATCGAGAAATTTCTTTTCTATCTGTTTCTCAACTTTCAGAATAAGTTCGTAGATCGAAACAGAAACAGCTTCTATCTCCACTTCATTGATTCCCAGAAACATCCTGATCAGGCTGTAGAATTTAATTTTTACCATGAGTTGATAAGCAGTTTTTGATAAAATAATGTCAAACAAAAAGTGTACATGCACAACGGAACAAAAAAAACGCTCCGAAAACTCGGAGCGCTATAATAGTCATTTTCAATATAATTATTTTAAAAGTAACATTCGCTTTGTTTGAGATGATTCATTCCTCACTTTCAATTGATAGAAATATATTCCCGATGAAACCGGTTTGTTGTTATCATCTTTTCCATCCCACACAACCGAATGCTCTCCTGCTGGAAGCTGAGATGCTGAATTGCTGAGAAGCTGTTTCACCTTCTGACCTTTGAGATTATAGATTACTAGTTCAGTGTTTTTCTCGGTGTTCTCGGTGGTAAATCGTATTGTTGTTTCAGGGTTAAAGGGATTTGGATAATTCTGGTTCAAACTGGAAGTGCTAGGAGAGATCATTTCATCTTCGTTATGAACATAAGGTTCCTGACATGTAGAGATTAAAATAGCGGTTTCATCCTGGATGGGATGTACAGTGGGAGGATAAATATTGGCAAATGAGAGTAATAAGCCATCTGTTTGTTCTTTATTCTCGATACCTATAGTAGCATAGTTGTGCTCCTGGTCTACATTGTTAATATCTTTGTATTGGAACAGGATTTCTCCATCTCCGGTTTCAGTAGGATAATACAGCGGGTCATATAAAATCATTTCAAATATCTCGAAACTGAAATTGTAATAACTTCTGAAATCTGACCATTCGATAACGAAATAATGCTCTTCCTCGTTATAATATGTATACAGCTCTCCATTTGTAAGATTATCCCAGAAAGGAGCTATCATGGCTTTGGGACCGGCTCCGGAAGGTATGTTCCTGTTAAGATGAAATATTATTTCGCTTGCTCCCATGCCAATCCAGCCATTTGAACAGATTGCTGCCTGATCGTAAGCTTCCCCGAAATACTGGAATGTGAATGGTAGATCGGTGTTTGTTACATGTCCGTCACTGGTTGTATGTCCTCCTGTAATTAAAGTACCCATACCGCCATAGGATGGATCAAGCTCTATCCAATTGTACTGTGGTGCTATGAAATTTCCGCTATCGGTAGACTCAATCGCATAATAACCATAGTTGCTGAAAGTTGGACTTTCTTCCGAAATTATTCCGATCGGAATTGTGAAATCGAGCTGCTGAAGTATCGTTTCTGAATCTAGTATCTCCAGCCTGAAAGCTGCCAATTCACCAGACATAGAATTGAAGATCTCTACCTGGAAAAGGTCGATTGTTATTCCTGTGGAATTAACCACAATTGGATTTATGGCGCTGATTCCACTTACCATATTTGAATTTGCATTCATACTCAGCAGATCCACATCAAGTGCTTCAGAATCAAGGATTCCACAATTAAGCAATTGAATGGATACTTCATTTACTTCGTTTTGAAGAAGGCAGCCTTCGGCATTATTCACTATGAATTCCGATACACAGAATTCAGGTGAGGAGATTTCAAATGGAATAATAAAATCCTGTTCGCCATAACTGGAATTAACCTGTAAAAATACTCTGGTAGATAAACCATTTCTCCAGCTATTATCTATTTCAAATTGGAAATAACCACTATATATTTCACCTGCTTCAAGCTGAACAATATTAACCGGACCGGAAGTAATAGTGAGGAAATCTTCATCAGATTCAAGAGAGATCTGAACATCTGTAGCAGTAATATCTCCAATATTCTGGATCGTAATCCCCAGATCGATCGTTTCACCGGCTATGGTTTCATCGATTACAAATGAATTCAGGCTAATCGTGTTCTCTTCGATCACATCCAGGTTTACTTCCTGTGGAATACAGCCATATTTGGATGAAGTAACCGTGTAAGCACCAACAGGTAAAGTTATTGGAATATCAACCGCACCACTTTCATCGGTAATTCCCACAGCTATTAAGCTGTCTGCATTTGTAATAGCAACAGTAAAATCTTCCGGATCTTCTATTGTATTATCTATCTGAACGTGGAGATAATTGTAGCCGGTATTGATCTCAGTTTCAAAAACCATTTCAACTTCTCTGGGAATGTCTGTCCATATCTGCAATCCAGGGTCTCCGATCAGATTATATACATAAAAATAAAACTGATCTGAATCCTCGGAACCTCCCCAGGCATGATTATTCGGGTAGTTAATATATAATTCCATCTTGCCGCGCAGCAGCATTTCTCCGCACCGATAGAGATCTTCCTGCGTTATACCCTGGTAAATTCCCAGGTCGTTGGCATTATTGAACCAGGTTTTAGTATCGTATTCGCTGGGTCCTATAAAACCGATAGCTCCTTTGGGAACGCCAGGCGTTCCTGCATTCAGCCAGGTTTCACCAAAGCAGGATGGATTGCCAGTATAGGCAAAATCTCCACCACCGCAAGTCATACTGGTAATCATGGGCAGTTTAAATCCATTATTCAAAGAATGAATTCCATTTGTATTAAATAGATCACCATAATTTCCCCACCAGTAGCTCGGACCTCCATATCCACGGTAATTTAAAAATGTATAACCACCATTGATCATATTTATTACAGTGCTCATACTATTTTGGTATGGAGAGATAAATGTGTCTACAACTGCGAATTCAAAATCCAGTAGTTTCTCCCGTACAGCCATCACGGTTTCTCTTCCTGAGTAGAATTCCCACCAGTCAACCACACAACCCAACATTAAAGCTTTATTCTGCCAATCATCTGCAATTAATGGATCACTCTCATAATTTATTATTTTGCTGATAATAGTGTTTAATTGATTTTGGTCCTGGTAAGAAAGACGTCCGATCAAAATATCGGGAAAGTAATCTTCACCGTCCAGCAAAGTATAATTATGATCGCTTACATCCCAGGGAGTCAAATAACCCTGAACATAAAAAGCGGGAACCTGGTATACACCGCTTACATCACCTGCCAGGATAACATATTCGGGAGGAATTTCCCAGTTATCATAAGCATTCTGAATGTATGCTTTTATGGCATCGGCAGAGGAACCGGTTTCGGAAATTGTAGCCAACCTGGTTTTGAAACCCAGTTTTTCCTTCCAGCGCAGAAGCGGTTCCAACATTGCTTCAGTACCATCTGGAGCAATGATAAGATATTGTCCGCCATCGGCGTTTCTGATTGCTTCTGCTCCGTAAACATTCTTTTCTACGATGTTGGCAAATGAGCGTGAAGCTACATTCTTGTTTAAAGGATTTTCGGTTTTTTGGTAATCTATCACAAAATTGAAATCGATATTTTTAAGTATCCTGATCTGATCTGAAGCAGGATTGTATTGTATTGCGGCTATAGCTATCTGAACAAACCTGTTTCCCCGCATGATGACAGGATCACCCACAGAAACTATCTCAGAAGGAAACCAGGAATTTTTTTCATAGAATTCGGAAGCTGTATTCTCTTCCTGCATGCCGAAGGGAACTATTCTCTTATCGATGTCGATCACTTCATATTCATACTTCAAATCTGTTATTGAAAAGTTCCCGGTGGGGGGAAGGCTAACCAGTTTTGTATAAATCGGCAATTCAGCTTCACCGATGCAACCAGTATTTCTGCATTCCCCGATCTGTAATTGATAATACTCGGAATTTCCAATTGTCTCTGTATTCAATTTTTTGAATTCGAAATCTCCTTGAAAATTTAGTGAAAATTTGTCTCCGCTAATTTCGATCGAATGTATAAAAATCGGGAATGCATATATTAGAATCAGCAAAATGAAGTTTAAAATTCTCATATTTTTTCCTATCCTTATTAATTTTAATTAAATTAATTATGCAATATTTGTACCAGCATTTATAAGGCAAGATATTTTCTTTATGTTCTTAAAAATATATTTGAAATTTAATTTTATCCGTTTTAAAAAATAGCAGGATTTTATTTCAATAACAGACACTTCTTAGTTGCTATAGATTTCTTACCAACTTTCAGATTATAAAAATAAATACCCGAAGCCACAGATTTATTATTTGTGTTTTTTCCATCCCATACAACTGAATGCTCTCCTGCCGGAAGTACTTCGTTAACAAGTGTCTTCACTTTCTGCCCTTTGATATTATAGATCACAAGCTCTATGTTCTTCGCGTCCTCTGCGGTGAAGAAAGAAATGGTAGTTTCAGGGTTGAAGGGGTTGGGGTAATTACCTTTCAGACTGGCTGCAAGTGGAACTGATGATGTATTGTTATCATATTCGACCTGATAGTTGCCATAATTTGTTTCGATAAAAGCAATAGTAGCGTTTTCTACTTCATCCGCGGATCTTATTTGAAGATAATAATAGTCGTTGGGATTTACAATAGCAAAGGGAAAATTATCTACCGCTTCCCATTCTGTCCATTCTATCAATCCAACGTTATCGAACCAGGAAAATGCTTCATCACTTACAGGGCAATCGCTACTGGAACATATATCGAAGTAATTTGTTCCTTCCGGTAGAGTTAATTCCTTTTGGAAATAAGTCCAGTCCAGATCTCCCGAAACTGGCAATCCTACGTCTTCGATATCCAGAAGAGTACCGTTGGTTCGTGTGTCGTAATATCTTACCTGAATTGTAACTCCTGAACCATTTTGCGTTTTAATATATCCGTGAAGAGAATAATTTCCATCGGAATATCTTCTAATCCTGTTTTCAAGATTTGTGATTATGTTATCACCGGAAGCAGGAAACCTTCGTTGACGCAGAGAATATTCTCCTTCGTAGGAAACCGTGTTATCTAACCATTCATCGTCGCTGTTCACGTTCCATGTGGATGCGCCTTCATCCTCGAAATTTCCAAACCACACGATCTCTTTTCCAGTCCTGAACTCATATTCACCTTGCGGGAAGATAGAATTTATACAGGAAATGTTTCCAGTTCGCGGAAGATGTAATATTTCTGAAACCCATTGATCATCTATCTCCTCAAAATCCAATTGTTGCTGGTACTGCTCATTGTTCACTAACATGGTCAGGGTATCTATTATTACTATTGCAGACACTTCATTCCGATCTACATGAAGATATGTATTTTGTTCTTTAGATTTCATTGCTATGTAATCCAGCATGTGAATACCAAGTTCTCCTTCTGCGGGTCTTGGAATATAATCATCGATGTATACCGGCTTAATGGAATATTCACAAAATCCATCCTGATCTATCTTTGTATTC
>JACNIV010000044.1 GCA_014382915.1 Candidatus Cloacimonadota bacterium
TACTGCCTACATTTTGCAGATAACTTTCCACTTTTTCAACCAGGTTTTGGGTAATATTATCCAGATTTACATCGTGGGAAGCCAGCGCCCAGCTTTTGTTCGTATGTTTCAGTTTACCATTTTCCTGCATATCATCAAGCAGCAGCTTTAAAGTCATTTTAGTGGTTTCATTCTGCTCGGCACCAAAAATCCCCATTAATTCATTAAATGTTTTACCCGTTTTTTTCAGAGGATTTTTTTTATGAAATTCCTGCAGTCCGGTTAGAATTTTATTACGCGTGGTAGTTTCAAATTTCTTTTGCATGAGAAGAATGTTATTTTCTCCCTGGTGAAAAACAATATCCCCGGGTAATTGCCTAAATATTATATCTATCAGATCGTCGGATTGGATGTTCAGTTTATTGGCAATATCTGTGTGCAACAGCGGCAGCGGTGCCTTTCTTATCTCTGCTAAAACGAGTTCTTTCAAATCTCCGGAAGAAAGTTTTTTCACAATATCTATCTGTTCTTCTCTTCTTCTACGGTGATGCAGCGGATAAGGGTCAATTATCTCTCCTCCGCCCAGCGTGAGATCTCCGGATGAATTCCTGATAATAAATTTATCTCCAAAAACTGCAATTATCGGTTTGGGAAGATAGATCTGAACCAGGCAGGTTTCTCCGCTGGAAATAGAATTCTTATCTAATAAATGCATCCTTGCCATTAACCTGCCGGTGCCCAGAAGAAAAATAACCTGAGTCCAAAGCTGAAGCGAAACATCTGGCTGGAAGATAGTTATTTTTGCATCGATCAGCCTGGTTTCTTTTATTTTTCTATCGGAAAGCACCATACCGCGAGTGAAATCTTTTTGTTTCAATCCCACCAGGTTAAATGAAGCCCTGTCGCCAGCACTAACGGTATTAACTTCCTCACCATGATGTTCCAATCTGCGAATACGCAGTTCTTTATTCCCAGGCAAAAGATATACTTTATCGTCTTTAGAAATCGAACCTGACAGAACAGAACCGTTGGTAATAGTACCAAAACCTTCCTGTGAGAATATGCGGTCGATATACAGGCGGAAAGCACCTTCGGAACTGCGTTGAGGGATCTCTTCAACTATTTCTGTTATTGCCTGTAGAAGCTTATCCATGCCGGATTCACTTACTGAAGATACTTTAACGATTGACGCATTTTCCAAAAAAGAATCTTTTACAAATTCGCGAAGTTCATCTTCAGCCAATTCGATCAGTTCTGTATCAACCAGATCTATCTTAGTTAAAACGATTATGCCATGTTTAATGCCGAGGATGTTCATTATTTCCAGGTGCTCTCTAGTTTGAGGCATTATACCTTCATCTGCAGCGACGATGAACAGTACAAAATCTATACCGCACGCTCCAGCCACCATTGTTTTGATGAAATCTGCGTGACCGGGAACATCGATAATTCCCACGCTATTGTCATCCGGCAGATCGAGATGAGTGAAACCCAGGTTCATGGTAATGCCACGCTGCTTTTCCTGTTTATGTGTATCGCAGTCGAAACCTGTTAAAGTTCTAATAAGTGCTGTTTTACCATGATCCACATGTCCGGCGGTTCCCATTATCAAATGTTTTTTATCCATGTTCACTTCCTATACTAAATTACATCTTTTTTTACTTTTTTTTTCTATTTGTTTTCGTCAAGAAATGAAAGCCTTATTTAATACTAAAAAATTCTTTACACAATGACCTGCATACATTTGTTGGTTTCCCTAGAGAGGATGGAACTGGTGTTTCAGCCGGTCTTCAAAACCGGTAATAGGCAGCTAAAACTGTCTACGGCAGGTTCGATTCCTGCCCTCTCGGCCATTTTAAATGACTTTTTATTTCCTAATTAATTTTCTTACTAAAACTACATTGACAGAAATAAACTTACGTTTTTTTTGTAAATAGCTAATTCTCATAGGGATAAAGGATGTTTAGATATTATTTGGGTTTTTTGTTGTTAATATTGATTTCATGTACGAACCAAGTACCGGAATTTAACAAGGAAGAAGCCTTTTCTTATCTGGAAGCTCAATGTGATATCGGTCCGCGTTATCCCGGTTCGGAAGAGATCGTTTTATGCAGGAACCTGATAATTTCTGAGTTGAAAAAATTTGGTGCATCCGTTCAGGAACAGCAATTCAATGTTGAAGTAAACGGCATCGAATATCAGGGTGTTAATATAATTGCTGGTTTTTATCCCAGGATGAGCAGGCGGATCCTGTTGGGAGCGCATTATGATACCCGCCCCTGGGCAGATAAAGAAGAAGATCCCACTCTGCATAACACTCCCATTCTGGGGGCAAATGATGCGGCTTCCGGTGTGGCAGTTCTGCTTGAACTGGCTTCTATTATATCTCAGAAACAACCACGGCAGTATGGGATAGACCTGGTTTTTTTTGATATGGAAGATATGGGAGAATACAATAAGAACGAAACCTGGTGTTTAGGCTCCAGCTATTATGCTCAAAACTTTTCCGGCATAAAACCCGAAAAAGCAATTATCGTAGATATGATCGGTGATGCAGACCTTGAAGTTGAAATGGAATATTATTCCTATCATAACAGTCCAAACCTTGTGAATGAAATTTGGGATGTGGCTGAAGAAGCCGGCTTTAAAGAATTCAATGCCAGAATAACAAAAAGAATTTATGATGACCATTATCCGCTCATCGTAGCTGGATTCAATGCCATCGATATTATCGACTTTGAATATCCCTACTGGCATACTCTGGAAGATACTCCCGATAAATGTTCGGCCAATTCTTTGTATGTAATAGGTCAGACCCTGTTAAATTTAATTTATAGGGAAAAATGAAAAAGTTCTTAAGAAATTATTTAACCGAGAATGAGCAGAAGATTCTTCTTTTTATTCTGTTTTTTGCTTTTTTGGGTTTAATATTCAAATATACCGGTTTAATAGCTGGCAATGATTCTACAGCGCCTGACAGCTTGAATTTTGAAAAAGATTACGAAATAAAATACGACCTGAATAATGTAACTAAAGAAGAATTGATCACTATTCCCGGGATCGGTGAAAAAAAAGCAGAGGATATTCTCGAATTTAGAAATATTCAAGGATTTAGATCGAAACGTGATCTGATGAATATTAAAGGAATTGGTGAAAAATCATTTGTCAAAATTGAAAAATATTTCTACAGACTGGCTAATGAAGAAGAATTGGAAATATCCGAATCTGTTTCTGAAACAATAGATCACGTAAATCCCGTAAAGATAAATATCAATAAAGCATCTGTGGAAGAATTTACAGAATTAAAAGGAATAGGACCTACCAAGGCAGAAAAAATAATTGCCTTGAGAAATGAATTGGGTCGTTTTACAAGTATCGAGGATCTTTTGCAGGTAAAAGGCATAGGTTCCAAAACCCTTGAAAAATTTAAAGATCAAATAATTATAGGAGAATGATCATGTCTGATAAAGCTAAACCCACATTAACTCTGGCTCAGTTGTATGAGAAACAGGACCAACTACTCGATGCACTGGTGATCTACCAGCAATTAATAAATAAAGAATATTCGGAAGAGCTGGATGATAAGATCAAAGATTTGAAAAATAAAATATTCAATGACGGTGCTCTCGAATACAGCCCTGCCATAGACAAGATATTCACAACAGAAGATAAAAAGAACTTCAAGATCCTTCCACATGATGAATATAAAGCTTTTATTGAATCTCAAGCCCAGCATACCAATGAGGAAACTTACCCGGAAGAAATACTGCAGGAAAAAGCACAGAAAACCACTATCACAAAATCCCTTACAGATGATATTCCTGAAAGTGAACAGGAATTGGATGAAGAACCAACCACGGAAGTTGCCTCAGACGAAACTGAAGATATAATTTCAGAACCAGAACTGCAGGAAGAAGAGACTGAATCCTTCTCAGAAATACAAGATGAGTCCGAAACTATTTCTATAGATAAAAAAATTGCTCCCATCAGCGATGAACCGGAAATGGATATATCAGATGAACCCGATGCAGAAATGGATATAGGTGTGGAAACTATGGAAGATACACTAACAGTAGAGAGCCGGGATACTGAAATTCCTGCGGAAGAACAAATATCTAATGAAGACCAACTGGATGAAATCCAGGAAAGTGAGAGCGAAACAGACCTTTCTGCAGCAGATGAAAAAGAACAGTTTGAAGATATAACCGAATCTGAAATTACCGAACCATCTCCGGAAGTTGAACCTATTGAAGAGCCTGTAAAAGATGGAAAAAAAGAAGAAGAAATCGAACCGGAATCAGAAACAGAACTACCAGGTAAAAAGACCTCGGAAGTGGAATCCGAAATTGAACCTATTCAACCCTTAACAAATATCGAGGAAAAACTGCATACTCCAGAAGGAGCAGATGTATTGGACCTTTTGAAAGATCTGAAGAATATCGATGCAGAGTCTTTGAATAATATCCTTATCGAAAACCTGGGAGAAGATAGAACTTTGGATGAAGTTAAACTTTCTGATGTCCATTATGCACTGGAACTGTTAAAAAACACAGATGAAACTGAAGAATAAAAACTTTAATAAATTATGCATTAAATGCGAAAAGAAATGTAAACAACCGGAAACCATAATCCTTCTGGGTTGCCCGAACTTTGAGTTAAAACCACGTCAACTCGAGATCAGATTTTCATACAGCGGGAAAAATGAGAATTATAACCGGAAAATTTAAAAAAGCACATCTTTTTTCCGTTCCGGGGAAAACATCACGTCCTACAACCGATTATACAAAAGAGGTTATTTTTTCCATCCTTTACGATTGTAAGGACAAAAAAGTGCTCGATCTTTATGCCGGTAGCGGATCCCTTGGTTTGGAAGCATTAAGCAGAGGTGCATCATTTGCTGTTTTTGTCGATCTTTCCAATAAAGCGATCACTACGATAATTCGTAATATTAATAAACTCGGATGTAAAGAAAACTGCTTGATAAGGAAAAAAAAAATTTCCGTTTATCTCAATAATTCTCCGGAAAAATATGACCTGATATTTCTGGATCCACCTTATAAAAAAAACCTAGTTGATAAAACCTTGGAAGCGATATATGAAAACGATCTGCTGAACCCGGATGGAAAAGTAATAGTAGAACATTCCAAGGATGAAAAACTTGACGAAAAATGGGCTTTCAGGATTGAGAAACAGAAAATCTCGGGAGCAACCCGGATTTCGATACTGGGAGCTTAAATGAAAATTTATAATACTTTAACTCGGAAAAAAGAAGAATTCGTTCCCCTGGAACCGGGAAAAGTTAATATTTATTTGTGCGGACCAACTGCATATAATTACTTTCATATTGGAAATGCACGTACTTTCCTCTTTTTTGATATTGTCCGAAATTATTTTAAATATCGTGGATTTCAAGTAACTTATGTTCAGAATATTACAGATGTCGATGATAAGCTGATAGATCAATCTATAAAAGAAAAAATCCCTGTTTCAGATATTGCGGAAAAATATATTAACGCTTTCTTTGAAGATACTAATTCTTTAGGTATTCCCAAAGCAGATTATTATCCACATGCTACAAAATATATCGAGGAGATGGTCAGACTAATTAAAGAATTAGAAGAAAAAGGCTATGCCTACGAAGTAAATGGAGATGTTTATTTTTCTATTAATGCTGATAAAAAATATGGAATTCTTTCAGGCAAGAAAATTGAAGACCTGAAAGCTGGAGCCAGAGTAGAAAAGAATATTCAAAAGAAACATCCCGGTGATTTCACGCTATGGAAAAGATCTAAACCCGGCGAACCAAAATGGCAAAGTCCCTGGGGAGAAGGACGCCCCGGTTGGCATACTGAATGCGTAGTGATGTCACGCAAACTGCTGGGTGAAACTTTTGATATTCATGGCGGTGGAATAGACTTGATCTTTCCACATCATGAAAATGAAATTGCTCAGGCCCAAGCGTCCACAGGAAGTATTCATGCCAGATACTGGATGCATGGCGGCTACCTGAACATTTCCGGTGAAAAAATGTCGAAGAGCCTGGATAATTTTTTCCTCACCCGGGATGTACTGAAAAAATATGATGCCGAAGCTATTCGTTTTTTCTTTCTTTCAAAACATTACCGTAGTTCTATCGATTACAATGAAGACCTTATTAAAGAGTCTTCCCAGGCAATGAAAAATCTTTACTCGATCCTAAAAGAACTGGATTATTTAAAATATGAGGATGAGGATATTTCTTATGCTGAAACACATCAGAAATTGAAAGACCAATTCATCGAAGCAATGGATGATGATTTCAATACTGCAAAGGCAATATCTGTTCTTTTTGAAATTGCTAAGATCACACGTAGTTCAAATGATATGAATTTCGCTCACTTGCTGGTTGAACTGGGACAGGTTCTGGGGTTCTTTACAAACCTAGAAGAGAAATTGGAAACCGATCTGAACCAGATATCAGAAGAGCTTATTCAATTACTGATTAACTACAGGCAACTGTTCAAAAAGGAGCAAAATTGGCGGATGGCAGATAAAATACGGAATGATCTGAAATCTTTGGGAATACAGTTGAAAGATACACCAGCAGGAACTGAATGGGAAATAGTTAAATAAACATACTTTAATCTTATATTAGAGTTAATAAAAGAAATTTACAATAATACGATAAATTATTTGACACATATCACTAAAGAAAATTTTTTGTTCATTCTGTTGAAAATGCTCTTTAAATGGTATGTTGTGAAAATATCTGGGCAGAAAGAAGAGTGATTTTTTCTGTCATGACTTGGACTGTTCATATGCCGACGTGGCTCAACGGTAGAGCACTCGACTTGTAATCGAGCGGTTGTGGGTTCGATTCCT
>JACNIV010000045.1 GCA_014382915.1 Candidatus Cloacimonadota bacterium
CTAATAGCGTAATATACGATCCTGAGCCAATTGAATCTAGTGACTCTTATACACTGGGAATGCCCTTGATAGTTGGGGCAGGGATTTCATACCGTTTGGGTGATAACTTGACTCTGGCAGTAGATATTGAATCCAGAAAATTTGGAGATACCACTCTTAAAGAAGATTATGAAGAACTTGCTGGGGATACAGGTGAATATGAAAATCAGGATTTAAACGAACTTCGTTTTGGAGGTGAGTATCTGTTTACCGAATTATGGGATTTTGCTGTTATACCTTTTAGAATAGGTACAAAAATAGTTCCTACGTTATTTAATGATTTGAATGAGGAACAAGTTGTCGGCGCTGCTTTTTCGTTAGGTTCCGGTTTAATTACAGATCGATATTCACTTGATATTTCCTTCGAAAATTCTATTTTCGAGATCGATCGCGTAGATTCGGACGGAGATGGATTTGTTTATACAAAAACGATTAATACTCTCACGCTTTCCTGTATCTATTATTTTTAAAGGTAGTGTAACATAAATTATGAAAGTTTATGAAATCAATATAACACTCCTGTTTATAGAATTTGCATCAATAAAGAGTGATTGGTTAACGATCCGGCAGTTGCCGGATTGAATTTGAATAACCGTGAGTTTAACTCACGGTTAATGAAAAACCGGAGCTAACCCTGAAAGGGTTGAACTAAAATGAACCTTAGAATAATTATTCGACACCTTCAGTGTCGTTGTTGGTTTTGTTTTCAATACCGTAGGTTTTATCTACGGCTATTAATATTCAACCACTTTGTGGTTGTCAGAAAAAATTCAATAATTTAATCAACTCATTGATAATTATTGAGTTGAATGTGGTAGTGTGACATAATTTATGAAAGATTATGAAAAGAATTTTATAAATCCGGGGGGAAAAGAATGAAAAGAATCCTTCAACTGTTGCTGCTGATCTGCCTGTTCTTTCAATTTGATATGCTTCTTGCCGAGAAAGCACCGGACTGGGTTACAAACCGACCGATAAATAGAGAGTTTTATATTGGAATTGGCTATGCATCCAAGATTAAGGGCAGCAATGAACATATCGAGATAGCAAAAAATGGGGCTTTAAAAAACTTGGCTTCCGAGATTACTGTGAATATTACCGGAGAAGTTATCAGCAATGTTGTGGAAAAATCCGGGTTATTAGAAGAAGAGCTGAGATCGCTTATCCGTTCCACTACCGAAGCGGAACTGGAAGGTTACGAGTTGGTGGACGAGTGGCAGGATAAAAAAGAGTACTGGGTTTACTATCGGCTTTCCAAAATTATATACATAAAGCTCCGGCAAGAGAACATTGACCAGGCAATTAGTCTGGCGTTGAATTTATTTTCCGAAGCAAAAAAAAATGAAATCAGCAAGAATTATGAAAAAGCACTGCTTTACTATTTGCAGGCACTCAATCCTATAGAAAAATATATCACAGAAACCCTGCAGACAGAATTTGACGGAAGAACCATTTACTTGAATAATGAGATATATTTTTCCATTCAGAACCTGCTTTCCAATATCGAATTGGAACCTGCTAAAACCAGTGTGGAAGCCAAACGAAACAAGGCTTTAAAGCAGCCATTGGTGGTAAAAGCTATCTACTACGAAGCAGAGCAGACTCCCATTTCCAACCTGCCCCTATCTTTCGCTTTCACACGTGGTGATGGCGACCTGATAAAGAATATTCGCACCAATATGAATGGCGAAGCAAAATGCAAAGTAAGCAAGATAACTTCCAATGACAGGATGCAGATGGTGGGTGTGGAATTGGATATTTCAAGCCTGATAAACCAGGACAGCACTTCTTTTGTTTACCAGAACATCTTGAAGAGCTTTCCGATTCCAACTACCAGGATCATCTTGAATGTAACCGGTTTATCATTTAATATCGAATCTGATGAAACTAACCTGGGCAAGAAACTCAGTGTTCTGCATGTGGAACCCAAGCTGAAAGAAGCATTTTCCGAAAAAGGATTTACCTTCACAGAAGATATGAGCAAAGCCGATGTTTACGTTAAGATTAATGCCAGATCCCGGGAAGGCTCTGAATTATACGGGATGTTCACAGCATTTGTAGATCTTTCTGTTTCTGCCATCGATATGAGTTCCGGTGATGAGGTTTATAAATGCTCACTTACTAATGTTAGTGGTCAGGGACTGAATTTTGAAAAAGCAGGATTGAAAGCATTTGAAAATGCTGCTGATGAAATTTCGGAAGATATGCTTCCTGTCTTGATGAAAATGCTGGAGTAATGAAAGAAAATACACACAAATTCAGATTAATAAAATTATACAAGAAGTGGTATGTTCTGCTGGCAGCGTCATTGATTTTGACGCTGTTTGTTTATGCTTTCTGCTCCACTTCTTTCATGCAGGAAACCGAGCTGAAACTGCTTGATCAGCGTTTCCGGCTCGATCCTGTTCCGGATAAAGCTGACACAAATATCGTATTGGTTGCCATCGATGATTTCAGTCTGGATTTTTTCAGTGAGAATGGCATTTCCTGGCCCTGGCCACGTTCATTCTATGGCTATGCGGTAGATTATTTTACCCGGGCGGAAGCTGCTTCCGTTATCTTCGATATGCAGTTCTACGAACCGGATATAGACCGTGAAGAAACCTATGCCGAAGAAACAGATGGTATTTTTGCAAGCTCCATTGCAAAAAATGGTAATATCTATCTGGGTTCACAACTTCTGTTGGATTCCACTTTTATTCATCCGTTCGTTTCAAATTCCACCATTCAAATTGAAAATAAATTCCAGCCCGAAATAACTTTTTCTGGTATTCGTGCTCCTATCGATGCTTTTATTGCTTCTACCCGGTCGATTGGGATAATCAATGCTGTACCCGATAACGATGGAGTTATCCGCAGGTCGTCTCTACTATTTAAGTTGAATGAAATGATCCTTCCGCAAATGGCTTTCAAAGTATGGCTGCATCAGATTGAAAAAGATATGAAAATACAGGCTTCCAACCAGGAATTGCGCATAGGAAATTACATGATACCGCTGGATGGAGATGGAAGGTATCTGCTTAACTGGTATGGACAGAACGTATTCGCAACTTATTCATTCCGGGCTGTTATCTCATCTGCTTCTGCTGTTCTCAATGAACAGTCACCGGTTCTTTCACCTGATATTTTCAAAGATAAACACATCATCATCGGAGCAACTGCTGCCGGTTTGTATGATCTGAAAACCAATCCTTATTCCAAAGTAATGCCGGGGATGGAGATCTGGGCAACAGCTCTCAGCAATTTCCTGAATCGGGATTTTATTAACATTCTACCGGAATGGTGCAACTTCGTTTTTACGTTATTGGTTATTTTTTGTATTTTTTTCCTGGTAACTAACCTGAATCCGAAAAAGGCAAATATATTAGTTTTACTGATACTTGTACTTCTGGTTGGAATAAATTTTGTCTTGTGGAAAACAGGCAGGATCCTTCTCAATTTTATTATGCCGGTCATAGGATTTGTGATTTCCTATCTTTTTGTAAATACTATCAGTTACCTGCTGGAAGGTAGATCCAAACGAGAAATTCGTAAGATATTTACCCGCTACCTGGATAAAGAAGTAATTCAACAACTCGAAGAAGATCCGCAGCAGGTAAAACTGGGTGGGGAAGAGATCGAAGCTACGGTTCTGTACACCGATATATACGATTTTACTTCGCTTTCAGAAAAGAAAACTCCCTCCGAACTGGTGAAGAACCTGAACGAGTATTTTGAAAAACTTACTGAATTTGTATTCAAATTCAATGGCCTCTTAGATAAATATACCGGTGACGGAATAATGGCACTATTCGGCGTGCCACTTCCACGTGACGATCATGCCATTCTGGCTTGCAGAGTAGCGTATGCTCACAAGAAATTCAGGGAAGACCTGATGCGTAAGGAAACACTTTCTGCTGTCGAACAATTACACCTGCAAACACGAACCGGTATCAATTCCGGCAACCTGGTAGCAGGGAATATCGGCAGCGAAAAACGTATGGATTATACAGCAATTGGCGATACTGTGAACCTGGCATCTCGGCTGGAAGGAGTGAATAAAATATACCAGACCAATATCGTTCTAAGTGAATCTACATACAACCTGGTAAAGGAAGAATTCCTCTGCCGTGAATTGGATTCGTTGCGTGTAAAAGGGAAAAATGAACCAACCAAAATATTTGAATTGATAGACGTTTTTTCCGAACTGGAAACAAAAAAGAAACCGGACTGGATACAGGGATATGAAGAAGCATTGAACATCTACCGGAAGGGAGACTGGCAGGAAGCAGGCAATATTTTCATGGAACTTGCCAGGGAACCTTTTAATGATAAAGCTTCACAGGTTTTATTAACGCGCTGTAAGTATTTAATGGAATTTCCACCCAGGAAATGGGATGGAATTCTTACTCTGGAAGTAAAATAAAATTACTCTCGTTCAACCAGTGCAGCGATCCTTTTGTACATTTCATCGCGAAGTTCTTCAACCTTCATGTCTTTGATCTTTTCACTTGAAATAACATCACCAAATTTTATTTTTATAGTCGTGGGATTGAGATGCCACGAACCTTTTTGTTTAAGTGAAAAAAGACCGGACAATCCAATAGGTACCAGATCGACGGCTGCATCTTTGGCCAGCATAAAGGGCATTTTCTTAAATGGCTGCATCTTGCCGGTTCTTGTACGATGACCCTCGGGAAGGATCGCTATCGAAGTTCCATGTTCCAATAATTTTTTTGCTTTTCGCAGGCTTCGCATCGAAGAATAAGCATTTTCCCGTTTTATTGGGATTGTTCCCAAACGCTTTATCAACCAACCGTAAATTGGCCAGTTAAAAGAATAATCTGCTTCCACACCTCTGAAATATACCGGTATGAAAGCTTTTAAAAGTGGAATATCAAAAATATTTACATGATTCGACATGAGCAGATAGGTTTTGGATTTATCAAGTTTCTCGCTTCCTTCCACTTCCACTTTTATAAGCATCAGCTTAAATAAAACATTCAGTAACCAGCGGATAAGCGGATCGAGTTTTCTGGCGTGGATAAGAAATGTGAGCAGCAGTACAATAATACTGATTATACCAAAATATATCAATCCAACAAACCACATATAAAGCGAACGTACGTGTTTCATTTCCAGAAGACCTCGATATCCTGGTGCAAGTATTCAACTTCGGGAAGAATTTTTATAGCTTTGCCATATCCGGCAAAAAGATTATATACCAATAAAACTCTCATTTACTATCCTATCATTACTTTCATTTAACAAATTTATTTTTTATTAATGTCGTCAAATGATTTAATAAATAATGTAGGAAAATTAATTAATTGACTCGTTTATAAATAAACGATTTTTTGCTACTTGTAAATCTAAAGTTTCAAACATAGTTATGGGGAGGAGGTATCGCATAATGAAGAAAATTGCAATAATTGTTTTTTTATTTTTCACCATTTGTCTTTTTGCACAGGAAACTGCCACGGTTCAACGTGATCGGGCAATTGTAAGGAACGGACCGGGCTCGATTTATGAGATCCTGGCAGAACTGGCAAAAGGGACTTCGTTCATAATATTAGAAGAAGATGGCGGTTGGTACAATATCGAAGTGGAAAGCCTGAATGGATATGTTTCACAAAAAGTTACTTCAGAACGCAAAGCTGCTGATGATATCTTTTCTAAAATGGGTTCACAAAAAACCGATCTGCGCATTTCCCAGCATGGTATGTCAGCAGGTGTAAAAGGTTTTGCCGAAAGATTCACCCAGAAATTTGAAGGTTCTCCCAATTTCTTTGAACTTTATACCACGTTTCGGCTCGATACGAAAGAATATAAGAATTTCAAAAAAGATACATACCGCGATTTTAACCGGAAAAACAATTTTAAAAAGGTCAGCATTCCACCATCGGATGTGAAAGATTATTTCTCCTTTCCGGAAGAGGGAATGGGTATCGGTATCGCTTCCCGCATCGCTTCCCTGGGAATTTACTATAACCCGGATCTGATGCATTATGTTAATAGTGTGGGAAATATCGTGGTGGAAGCTACAGATGTTTACGATATTAATTTCAAATTCTTTATACTCGATACAGAAAAGGTAAATGCCTATGCCTGCCCGGGTGGGATCGTATTCATAACCAGGGGAATGCTGGAGATGATACGCACGGAAGCAGAACTGGCCTGCGTATTAGCACACGAGATCGCACACGTTGCCCGGCATCACGGTATGCTGGAGCTGGAAGAACGCAAGCACCATGTGATGGCAGATAATGCCTTTGGTGAAATGGATGAAGAAATGGACACTATCGGCATAAAGCAGGATGAAACAAGCCGTGCGGTGGAAGAAGAGATGGAACAACTCTGCTTCGAGATATTTGAAACTGTGGTGAACGGACGCCTGCAGGCTTATGAAAAAGAAGCAGATGAATTAGCTGTGCTTTTTGCTTCCCGTGCCGGTTATAATGGCAGGCAATTGCTCACACTTCTTCAAAGGTTACATTCTTCTTCCAGCCAGTCTACCAATGAACATTACACCCAGGAGCAGATAGCGGAAAGAATAGAAATAGTAAGAAATGAACTTGTCCGAATTACTCTACCCGATAACCTTTTTGACCATAAAGACAGATGGGAGAGGAGAGGAAGGTAACTCAAAGCTCCTGCTTTGAGAAAAAACAAAGAAGAAAGAATAAAGATAAAAGGGATAAGGAAAAGCGAAAAACAGAATCCCTTGCAATTCCCTTTTACCAAAAGGGAAAGCAAGAAATGCAAGAAGATCAAAACTCTATTTCGAGTCGATACTTGCTAATCGACTCGAGCTTATAG
>JACNIV010000046.1 GCA_014382915.1 Candidatus Cloacimonadota bacterium
TAAAAGCCATCTCAGATGAATCCACATCATGAAAACTACCATAATATACTTCAACACTGATATCTACAATGGGATTTCCTGAAATAATACCTTTTTTCAATATTTCATTTAGACCTTTTTCGATTGCTGGAATGAATTTAGTGGGAATGGTTCCACCAACAACAGAGTTGATGAATTCAAATCCTTCGCCGCGTGGTTTGGGTTTAACTCGAAAATAAACTTCTGCATATTGTCCTCGACCACCGGATTGCTTTCTGTGTTTATAATTAACATCGGCATTACTACGAAGTGTTTCTTTGTAAGGAACCTTAGGCGTTTTCATTTCCGCTTCTATCTTATAACGCGATTTTAGCTTTTTCGCCAGTAAGCCTACTTGCTGTTCACCAATACCGGAGAGAACATTTTCTGAAGTTTCTGCATTCATTTCAAGATGAAGAGTAGGATCTTCTTCCAAAAGCTTACCAAGTGCTGTTCCTATCTTGTCCTCATCGTGCTGGTTTACAGCTTTTATGGTTTGCCAGAAAACCGAAGAAGGCAGTTCAGGTTTAGAGAGCATGAGTTTGGAACCCGGTTTCACGATAGAATTAAAGCTGCGGGCAACTTTCATTTTTACAAGAGCACCTATATCTCCAGCTTTGATCTGAGATGCATCGGTACGGTTTTTTCCAACAATGAAATACATAGAACCCACTCTGTCTTTACTGTTTTTTTCAGGAATCAAAACATCTGTGCCACTGGTAAGTGATCCTGAAAAAACTCTTACGTAAGCCAGATCACCAACGTTTGGGTCTGAGAATGATTTAAATACAAATGCCAGCAATTCACCATTTTCTGAGATTGCAATATTCTTCTTAACTCCTTTTTCTTCAATTTCCACTTCATTTATATCGGCAGGGGAAGGAAGATAATCAACAATTGCGTTCATAAGCTCGTTCACTGCTATATTATGCGTAGCAGAGCAAGCGAACGCAGGTACTAAAGATCCTTTTGCAATAGCATTTTTAATGCCTGATGCAAGTTCATCATCAGTTAATTCACCAGCTTCAAAATATTTTTCCAGAAGAGTGTCATCGCTTTCTGCAACAGCTTCCATTAGAACCAGTTTATTTTCTTCGTAACTTTCAACCAGATTGGCTGGTATATCAGTTTCTTTCCCGCCGATATAAGCTTTACCTTTAACGATATCTACAACACCTTCAAATCTATGTTCGCTGCCGATCGGAAGAAAAATGGGTACAGGGTTAAGATCGCAATTTTCTTTAATGGTCTCCAGTGTTTTATTAAAATCTGCACCTTCGTTATCCAGTCTGTTAATTATGAAGCCTCTTGCAGCATTGCTGTTTTCAAGTAATTCGATAGATTGTTCCAGGCTCACCTCATAACCGGCAGATGCGTTAGCTACAAAGAGAAGTGTATCTGCAGCAATAGAAGCAGCTATCTGTTCGCTGGCAAAATCTGCATATCCCGGTGTGTCTATTATGTTTATCTTACATTTCTTCCAATTATAATTGGCAACACTTATAACCATAGACATACCTTTTTCGATCTCTTCCGCACTAAAATCCATTACTGTGTTACCTTCTTCAATTTTACCAATTCTTGTTATGGTTTTCGAATTAAAAAGTATTTGCTCAGCCAGGCTGGTTTTTCCTGCACCAGAGGCTCCAACAAGAGCAATATTTCTAATATCTTTCATATTTCCCCCGATATATTATATACATTCCAAAGCATAATAATTTAAAGACAAACAAAAAAATTGTCAGCTGTTTTCTTGTCAATACTCTACTTCAAAATAATAACTTTCCCGATTTTTTCAGTAACTTTAGAGTTTGAAAGCTGTTTGGCTTTTATTTTATAGAAGTAAGTATTATTAGCAATTTCATCTCCATCACCATCCCTGCCATCCCAGTAAATCTGGTTATATCCTGCTTCACAGGAAGGCTTTTTCAAGGTGCGAATCTTCCTGCCGGTAATAGTGTAAATTGAAATCGCAATATCGGAATCTTCAGTTATTACAAAAGTAAAATGACCGTCCTTTTTCATTGGATTGGGATAAGGTAGCATTTGTTCGATAGCAACTTTACCTGAACTTTTGGCTTTGAATGTTGTTTCTGCCACAGTAGGATTGTTGAAATTATCAAATACGATAAGCTGGAGAGTATGGCTTCCTTCTTCCAAATCAAATAGCTGCCAGGAAAGCTCTCCTTTAGTGCAGGATCCAACATTATAAACAAAACCCGAGGTAACATCGATCAGTTCGAAACTATTATCCAGAATCAGCAATATTTTGTGTCCCGAAGATCCCAGAATATTAATTCCATTTTCATCTTCTATTTCAGCTATCAACAGCGGATCGGTGGATACATAATCACCATCCATGAATTTCCTGGAATCGAGCCATAGCGTTACCTGCGGTGGATCAGTATTGAGTGTATCTATTGGAATACTACTTAATAAAAGCGGATAAAAATAATTTAAATAATCTTTATTCTGAGAATCCTCAGATACATAGCTTATGAGCCTGCCTTTATCTCCGGCATGAACGTCATCGGGAACGATGAATTGTGCATCATAGTTACCATTTGTAATATCAATTTCACCATTGAAGAAAGAGTTTCCGTTTCTGGTATAATCCACAGAATACACCAGAGTGTCTGGACCAGATGGTGTGCTAATTACCATTGAATTCGTATAAAAAATATCATATTCAGATTCATAGACCCTACATTCTCCGATCTCATTGATAAACGAGGATTCTCCGAAATTTCCGTTTACTTGAGCAAGTTCCCTGGCACGCAGGCTATCAGGGACACCGTGGATATAACCCAGAATTTCAGGTTGAGTAACCAGCAAGATCGAATCACCCAATATATTATACAAGCGACTGTTGCCACTGTTAGCTCCAGAATTATGTTTAGCATCAAATAATGAAAGCCCTATATTTTCCCGTTCATTTATAGAACTTACTAAAAAATGTTTTATAAGAGTAGTATTAGAAATTGGATCGCAGGATTCTGTTGCTGCAAGAGAAGCAATAGAACCACCATCGTCATAAAATAATAACTTCTCGGAGATACAATCGTAGGAAGGTTCATCATATTTTCCCACACTGCAGGAAGCTGCTATAAACAGGGGAAGGTATTCTGCATTTTGCAGGAGTCTTAAATGTACCGAACCCCTGAAATAATCTTCATCTCCAAGAACGTCCTCATTTCCGTGACCGATAAAATACCAGATCAATCGCCCGTCATTTATTTTGTTCAACATGGCATCTCGAGCATCGGGTTTATTCTGATATTCATCAAAATTATATTCTATCCCGTAAACCTTATCTATAAACAAACCCTTATTAAGAACCTCTCCCACATCTTCTGCCCAGGCTGTATGGTTCATTGCAGAACTCGATGTTCCTTCCAAACTACCTTTTTTATGTTCATCATCTGCCACTAATAGAATCTTATTGCGCCAGAATCCGTGATTTGGATTAAGTATATAATCCGTAATGCGTTCGATGTAAAGATCCATATCATCGTCATTTTTGGCAGGGATCCTGCCGATGATAAGATCGGGATATACATTATTATTAAAATCCACGAACATGTCGTCACTTACAGCACTATCCGGATGAGAAGTAATAGGATAGGTCACGATCTTACACTTTTCATTTTGAGGATCCCAATCACGGATACCCGAACCCATTAGAATTACATACTCCAGTGTTTCCGGATTTTGTGCATTTAAAGTATCCAAATAACTCTTAACTGCTGCATAATCTATTTGCCCGTATTCAGCAAAAATGTCTGCCTGGCTTTTCAGTTCACAAACCAGATCAGAATGCAAATTTGCCAGTTCTTGTGCATGAGCTTCAAATACTCCCTGCTCAGGATAGATGATTATGCACTCAATACCTTCTCTTCCCCGGGAAGGAATTTCTGGTAATCTTCTGATAAAATTTTCTACTCGCTCAACAGTATTTACGTTTTTTATGTCTTTCAATCGTAAAGGTTTATTGTCATATTCACCACCAACTGTAAGCCAGAATATCTTTTTATCTGAATATTGGATTAATCCGGGAACTTCATAATTTTCTCTGAAAAAGAAGATCCTGTCACCTTTATCAAAGGACCCGTCGTTACCATCCTCTATGAAAATAGGAACTTCTTTAAGTTTGAAAAAATATTGTTGCGGGTCATTTGCTACGATTTCACGGTACATTGTAAGAATGCGCACAGAAGCTGGATCGGTAAATGATGGTAACTGAGATAATTCATCAAAAGTGAGTTCATATAATCCATCTTGTGGAAGTTCAAATTTATACCAGAAATCGGATTTCTCGAACGGGATCGAATTGATTTTTCTCGAAGCTCTGGTCTTCCAATATTTTGCTGATTTATAATTTAAGATAAAATCCTGATAAACACTTTCAAATTTACCGGAAAGCCGGTTGTGATATGATGTCTCTCCAGTAATATCAATCTGAAGTACCAATTCATCGCAATAAGTTAACTCAAACGTTACTGCATTATAGTTGAAAGGAGATAATTTGATAGGGAGCACAGTAAAAAATCCTGCCCGTGTTTCTTCCTGCACCTGAATCATTTCAGCTCGACCGCGGGAGTAGAGATCTTGATCGATCTCGAAGATATAGTCATAAGTTTTCCCACCTTTTCGGATAGTTGGAACAGGTGATACAGGTTTATTGAGCATTTTTCTTTGTACGTTTTGCGAAAGAACCTTAGTTTTAATATACCCATGAGGAGGAATAGCAATATTCAGTATTTTAACAGCCAGGTCAGGAGCACCCGGCAAACCTTCTCCTGTCCAATCTAAAACATTAATATAAGTAAAGTCACTACCATCTTCAATCGTCATGTCATCTAATGTAATTTTAACCACGATCCTTTCGGAAGTTTCTTCCAGAACATATATTCCTGCGCTCAGTAAAGAAAAAGATAGAAGCAGAAATACGAACACCCTGAACCTCATTTAGCCTCCAATGTGAACAATATCATAAATTACAAATCAAATATCTTTTCATATCTTCCAATGTCAACAAAATGTATTTTACGTAAAGATGTAAAATAAATAAGGCAATGAATGATTTTGACATAAAATTACGAAGTAAATAATTATGAATAAACTTCTCAAGTAGGATTAAAGTATAAAATTTTCAAGTAAAAGAAGCTCATTAGGTAATGCAGGAATAACCCATTCTTCCTAAAACAGGATTATAAAGGTTTATTTTGATGGATGGTATAACAAATTTTTTATATTGACTTCCAATTATACAATGAGGAAAAGGTTTTTGTTTATATTAAAATAAAATTGGAGGAGTATTAATGAAAAAGATTTTGTTAATAATGGTTCTGGTGTCTCTTCTCAGTGTTGCTGTTTTTGCAGAAACTTCTAAGATGGCTTATATCGACACAGATAGAATTATGATGACCAGTTCTGAGACCCAGGAAGCGCAAACCATACTGATGAACGAAAAGCAGAAATGGGAGCAGGAAATCACTGATATCGAAGCTGAGATCAATGCCCTGGTTGCCGACTATGAAAGCAAGAAAATGATCCTGACCGAATCAGGAAAACAAGAAGCAGAAGAAAAGATCATGGCACTCGATCAGCAACGAAAAACAAAGATCGAAGAAATTTTTGGTGAGAATGGAAAATTCTTTCAGAAGCAGAATGAACTTCTGGAACCGATTCTGAATAAACTGAAGACTGTTATCGAAAAAGTGGCAGTAGAAAATAATTATACCGTTATCTTCGATGCTGCTGCCGGTGGCTTACTTTACGCCAAACCCAGTCTTGATATTACAGATATGATCATAGATGAAATGGATAAAGCAGTAGAAACCGAACAAAAATAAATGAAAGTATTCGAAGTCATTCTGGTTCCCAAACAGATAGCCAGCCAGTTGAAATGTAAAACGGTTTTAGTAAGAAAAACTTTTCTTACAAATGTGGCTGAGCTTGCCGAAGCAAATGAAAAATCTGTGTGTTTTTTTGAAAATCCCAAATTCCTGGATGATTTGAAAGCCAGCAAGGCAGGATTAATTTTTGTTCCTGCCGACTTCGATGCAAAACAAAAACCCGACACTAACCTTATACTGATAGACAAACCCTATATCAATTTTATGATGCTGGTAAAAACCTGGTTGGAACTAAGTCGGGAAAAACCGGTGGAAAAGATCGCAGAAACTGCTGTGGTAAGCAAGAAAGCAACTTTGGGCAGTAACATCAATCTTGGGCATAATTGCATTATAGAGGATAATGTAATTATTGGAAATAACACAACCATCGAAAGTAATTCGGTTATCAGGAAAAACGTTCGAATTGGAGAAAACTGCCATATCTTTCCCAATACTACAATTTACGAAGATTGTGTCCTCAAGAATAATGTGGTCATCCACTCCGGTTGTGTTATCGGCGCAGATGGCTTCGGTTATCTTCTTCACGAAGGTATTCAAAACAAGATTCCACAGGTGGGAAATGTAATAATCGAGGATGATGTGGAAGTGGGTGCATGTTCTTGTATAGATCGAGCGACCATTGGTTCTACGATTATCGGGAAAGGAACAAAGATAGATAATCTTGTTCAAGTAGGGCATAATTGCAAGATCGGAGAGAATTCCATTCTTTGCGCCCAAGTGGGTCTTGCCGGTAGCACCGAGATCGGGGACGTGGTTTTTCTGGCGGGTCAGGTAGGAGGAGCAGGGCATCTGAAGATAGATGATGGCGATATGGTAGGCGCCCCATCCGGCGGG
>JACNIV010000047.1 GCA_014382915.1 Candidatus Cloacimonadota bacterium
CCAGGATTTTAGCATCGCGGTACAATCTTTCTACAGTATAATCTTTGGAATATCCATAGCCCCCAAAAATTTGAACAGCTTTTCGAGTAACGTCTACTGCAATATTTGCTGCGTAATATTTTGCCATGGCAGCTTCTTTGGAAAATCTTTTTATTCCTGCATCTTTACACCATGCAGCATTATAGACAAGCAACCTGGCAGCATGGATTTGAGTAGCCATTTCAGCAAGCATATTCTGGATCATTTCAAATTTACAAATTGGTTTGCCGAAAGCCACTCGTTCCTTAGAATATTTTACTGCTTCATCTAAAGCTGCTTGAGAGATTCCCACTGCCTGGGCTCCGATATCAATTCTTGAAACATCAAGTGTGTTCATGCATATATAAAATCCCTGACCTTCTTCTCCCAGACGATTTTCTTTGGGTACTTTGCAGTCTTCAAAGATCAATTCACAGTTTCCGGTTGCTCTGATTCCCATCAGGTTTTCGTGATTACCAAGAGAAAAACCAGGAGTATCTCGATCAACAATAAATGCACTGATCCCTTTATGTTTGAGTTCTTTATTTGTATAAGCAAAAACAATAAAAATTCCAGCTTCAGTACCATTAGTTATAAATCTTTTTGCTCCGTTCAAAATGTAATGGTCTCCATCAAGTACAGCAGTTGTTTCCAGAGAAGCAACATCAGAGCCGGCATTCGGTTCTGTGATACCGATTGCTCCGATTTTTTCTCCTGAACAGAGAAATGGCAGATATTTTTGTTTTTGTTCTTCTGTTCCAAATTGCATAATAGGATAAGCACAAAGAGAATTATTAACCGCAACAATGACACCTGTAGAAGCACAAGCTCTGGAGATCTCTTCAATAGCTATTGCCAGAGATACGTAATCAAATTCTGAACCACCGTATTTCTCGGGAACAAAGATGCCAAGTAAACCGAGCTTTGCCAGTTTCTTTATGCTTTCTCTGGGAAATTCACCAGAAACATCAATTTCCGGTGCTAATGGTGCCAATTCGTTTTCGGCAAATTTTCTGACCTCAGATTGAAGCATCTTCTGGTCATTAGTTAATTCAAAATTCATAACTTCTCCTTTCTTTTATTTTTTTATTATTTTCCTAATATTTGTCTTGCAATTACAATTTTTTGAATTTCCGAAGTTCCTTCTCCGATTTCCATAAGTTTTTCATCCCGGATGAACCGCTCAACAGGATATTCCTTAGTAAGTCCTAACATTCCATGAAGCTCGATTGCTGTGTTTGTTGCTTTCATACCGATCAATGAAGCATAATATTTTCCCATGGCAGCTTCTTTAGTTAAAGGTCTTCCTGCATCTTTCAGTTCAGCAGCCTGATAGATAAGTAAACGGGCAGCTTCGATCTCAGTCCCCATTTCAGCGATAGTGGATTGTATTGATTGTTGTCGGGATAACAGTTTATTAGATATTGAATGGGATTTCACAAACTTTACAGCATATTCAAGGGCACCCTGAGCGATTCCCAGAGCAAGAGCACCGATGGAAATTCTACCACCATCGAGTGTTTGCA
Organism: Candidatus Cloacimonadota bacterium; assembly: GCA_014382915.1. Classification (GTDB taxonomy): domain Bacteria; phylum Cloacimonadota; class Cloacimonadia; order Cloacimonadales; family TCS61; genus JACNIV01. The sequence continues at coordinate 1,545 of JACNIV010000047.1, forward strand.
TGAAAATTTTGAAACCATCACCTTCTTCGCCTAAAAGATTTTCCCTGGGGATCTTACAATCTTCAAAAATCAATTCTGAAGTGATCGAACCCCGCAAACCCATTTTATCTTCTTCTTTTCCCAGTATGAACCCCGGAGTTCCTTTTTCCACCACAAAGGCAGAAATTCCCTGATAACCCAATGATGGATTTTTTGTGGCAGTAAGTACAATTACATCGGCAACATGACCGGAAGTGATAAAGCACTTCGTTCCATTTATTATATATTCATCACCAACCAGTTTTGCAGTGGTTTCGGTGGCAGATGCATCACTTCCAGCATTCGGTTCTGTTAATCCGAAAGACCCTATCTTTTCACCTTTTGCAAGCGGAATAAGCCACTTCTGTTTCTGAGATTCGTTGCCTGCCTGATATATCGGAGCAACAGCAAGAGAAGTATGAGCAGCAAAAAAGATTCCTGTAGAACCACAAGCCCTGCTTACTTCTTCTACTGCAATTGCATAAGATAATGTATCAAGACCTGCACCACCGTATTTTTTGGGAACAAATAAACCATACAGATCCATTTCTCCCATTTTCTTTACTAAGTCATGCGGAAATTCACTGTTCAGATCAAGGTCTTTTGCTCTTGGAGCTACAACATTATCAGAGAACTCTTTGAGTTTTTCTCGAAAGGCTAAATGTTCCTCACTTAAGATCATTTTAATAACTCTTTTGCTATTTGAGATTTTGAGATCATTGGTGATGTTTCCAATAACTGCAGAACTTTTGCATCCCGGAAATAACGTTCCAGTGGATAATCTTTCATATAGCCATATCCACCATGAACCTGTATGGAATTTAGACCTGCAAATACACCTAAATCTCCACAATAGATCCGGGTAATTTTTGAAGCTATTCCAACGTCTTCCCCTTTATCTACTTTAGAGGCTGCATCATAAACCAGCAATCTTGCGGTTTCTATTTTCATTTTTATTTCGGACATCATCTCCTGGATCATAGGAAATTCACAAATCCTATGACCAAATTGCACACGTTCTTTGGAATATTTAATTGCAGTTTCCAGTGCTGTTTGAGCAATTCCCAGAGAGATAGCAGAGAAACCTATATTTGCATAATCATGAATTTCGGATTGAATCTTTCCACCTTTATCATCTGGGATGAAACAAGCTTCTTTAGTTAATTTTAGATCTTTGAATTCTGCACCTGCAAAACCGGCTGCTCTCATTCCCAGAAGATTTTTTGAAGATAGATGTATTCCTTTAGTATCGTTCTCTATTATATAAAATTTATTAACATCTGAAGTTGAAACCGGCATTATAAAAAAGTCTGCAGATTCACCATTTAATAAAAATTCTCTATGTCCCGAAAAATTAAAATTATCACCTTCTGCTTTCAAATCATTTTTTTCTTCCGGCAGGTCTATTTCCGGTTCGCAGACAAATCCTCCGATTTCACCATTTGAAAGTCTGTTCAAATACTTTTCTTTAAAAGATTCATTACCATATTTCATCAAAGGATAGGCTACCATACAATTATTTACAACGAGAATTGTACCGATCGAAGCACAGATTTTAGATATTTCTTCAACGGCAATACAAAGGCTGGTCACATCTAATTCAACTCCACCGTATTTTTCGGGAATTATCAGACTTAATAATCCCAATTCGGATAATTTACCGATGATATCTTTTGGGAAGACACCATTCTTTTCAATATCTTCAGCAATTGGTTCAAGTTCCGATGTGGTAAATTTCCTGAATTCATCCCGAATCATTTTTTGTTCATTATTAAGATTTATTAAACTCACTAAGCCTCCCTGAGCAAATTTTCATACAATTAAACTGGTTTTTAAAGCATAAAATATTAACCGATCAGGAATTTTTTTGATTTTTTTGGTATACTGGAATCAGTTAGAATTTTTCGGAGAGAATCCATGTATTCAAAATATTTTTCCTCTTCTAATTCTTCTGATGTTACTTCCGATTTATTAATTGCCTTAAAATTCTTAACAAAATTAGTTAAAATTTGATTAATTAATTCTGAAAATGAAATACCTTTTATCTTTGCAATTTTTTTTATTTCTTTGCTAACTTTAATGTCTAAATCGATTGTAGTTTTTTCCAGTTGTCTCTCTGTTTTATCTTTTTTCAACATTTGTCCTCCTGAAAAACATTTTTATAAACATCAATTATCATTATCTTTACTCAAACATGGAATGATAATGTCAAGAAATTTAGCACATCATAAATACTAAACAAGATTGATGATTGAATCATCATTAGCTTCCAACTAATGCTGCTACCGTAATCGAGTAGAATTTTGATTCATCACTATCACTTCGTGAAGTTAAAACTACCGGAACTTTTGCTCCGGTAATAATACCTGCCATTTTTGCATTTGCCAGATATACACCTGCTTTATAAAAGGAATTACAAGCTTCGATATTTCCAAAGACAATGGCATCTGCATCACCTCCAACAGGACTATCGAAACCTTTAATTATACAAGATTGCTTGGAAATTGCCAGATCCAGAGCTATCGGGCCATCGATAATTGCATCTTTGATCTGGTTTCGATTTGCCATTGCAGTGATAATTGCTGCATCATAAGAATTCTGATAATCTATAGCTACCTTTTCCGAGCAATTAAGCATGGCTACTTTAGGTTTCTCGATCCCGAATTTATGGCAGACATCAATTAGATAATTTGCCATGGCAATTTTTTGCTTGAGGTCGGGTTGCAGGATTACTGCAATATCCGATACAAACAGCAATTTATGGTAAGTAGGATATTCTAAGATTGTCACATGCGAAAGTATCGCTTTGGGAGGGAGAATTCCTGTTTCCTTATTTAGTATAGCTTTTAGATAATCTGCTGTGCCTACCAGACCTTTAACCAGAACATCCGCTTTACCTTCTCTGATAAGTTTTACCGCAAGATGTGCAGATTGTTTGGGTTCTTTTTCATCAATGATCTCGAGTCCTGATATGTTAAAATTAATGTCTTTGGCTATTTGTTGTATTTTTTCTTTATCACCAACGAGTACAGCCTTGATCAGATTTGCATCGATAGCTTTCTTTACCGCACTTAATATATTCTGTTCTTCTGCTGCTACCACAGCGATTGTTTTCTTCTCAGATTTTCTTAATTTCTCTACAACTTGATCTAATTTTGTGATGGGCATTACAGTACTCCTGATTTTGTCTTGTATCGCTCGGAATCATCAAATACATCAATAACCATAACTTTAGTAGGAAAATTTGCTGAATGGACAACTCCGGCAGGGATAAAATAGCTATCACCTTTGCGATATATTTTCGTTTGATCACCGATCGTTAATTCCATCTCACCATCAACCACAATTCCCCATTGTGAGCAGTGAGAATGGTCGGGCATATTGCCAACAGGTTCAATCTCGAAAAATACAACTTGTTTTTTTGTACTTTGAAGCAGCCAGCCACGAATTCCATCGATGGGAATTTCAATTTCAGGAAGACGATGGATCATTTCCGGGTAGGGGATACCCTTGAATTTTTTTCTTTGATCATTCATTAATTAACTCCATAATATTTATAAACTTTCAGTGATTGTGAATTAGAAAGTTTATTATTTAATATCTATCTATAAGACATCCAACAGCAATGGAATAAAGCTTGGTTTTTTCACTATCTCCACGGGAAGATAACATAGCCGGAGCAATAGTTCCCGCAATATAACTGGCAGCTTCGGCATGAACGAGTTTAGTAAGTGTTTTATAAAAAATATTTGAAGCTTCCAATTGAGGAAAGACAAGACAGTCGGCATCACCTGCAACATTACTTTTTATGCCTTTAACCATAACGCTGTCAGGATCGATAGCAACATCGAGAGCAAGCGGTCCATCAATATCAGCATTTTTGATCTGTCCTCTATCTCCCATTTTGGCAATTATAGCAGCATCCGCACTCGAGTCGAATAAGGGATTTGATTTCTCTGTGAAAGATAGAATTGCAACTTTGGGTACCTCTATTCCCAGATTATGAGCAGTATCAACAAGATAATTAGTTATGGCAATTTTTTGTTGAACCGTTGGCAGAGGAATAAAAGCTGCATCACTTATGAGAAGCAGTTTATGATAAGTTGGAATTTCAAAAATAGCTACATGAGCAAGCACAGCGTTTGGTCTCATCAATCCGTTTTTCTTATCGATAATGCATTTTATGTAATTATCGGATGAGATCAAACCTTTCATCAAAATATCTGCTTTCTTGTTCTTGATCAATTCAACTGCTTTTTTGCCGGATTTCAGTTCATCAGGCTCGTGTATGATTTTAAATTTTTTACAATCGATCTTATTCTCTTTGCAGACTTGTTTGATGACTTTTTCATCGCCAATAAGAGTTGCTTCTGTTAAACCTATTTCATAAGCTTCGTGAACAGACATTATGGAATTGATATCATGCGCATAAGCCACTACAACTCTTTTTTTGGGTCCATTTTTGGCTCTTTCTTTGGCAATTTCAATTAGCTGGTCAAGATGTTTTATTACCATTATCTCTCCGATTTTATCTCTTATTTTTTATTAGCAAAATTTCTTTATTGAACTCTAATGTCAAGCAAATAAGAAAAATTGCTTTCTTATGCCTAAAATAGCATTAAATCGGCAATATCTTTTGTCAGACTTGCTCCGCAGCGAAGCGTGGAGCGAAGATGACAGACTCACTGCGAATCAAGTGTTGCTCTCCTATCAGACTTGCTCCGCAGCGAAGCGTGGAGCGAGGATGACAGATTACTTAATTTTATTCATAATCAATTAATAAATCAGTAAATGCTTTCTCATCAACATATTTTTGGTATTCTTCAATCTTTTCTGCGATTTTATTATGGTGTTTAACTTGGTCACATACATACTCTTTCATCTTTTCATCACCTCCTTTCGTGCCAGCATTATACCACCGCAGGAGAGGTTGGCAAGAAGAGGTAGAACATAGGGATGTTTATCCAGCCATGCGTGCGATTGGGCAATACCATTTCGAACGTACGTTAAGGTGTGAGGTTTGCATTCCCAAGCTCTTTCCCATTGACAAAACAGGCGTACAGGATTAATTTATATATCCCAACCAAAGAATCCTATCAATCAAGGAGGTTGAAAATGTCGGAAGAGAAGAAAGCCTACACTACTGGATTTGGCGCCCCGGTTGAGAACGATCAGAATAGTATAACCGCTGGTG
>JACNIV010000048.1 GCA_014382915.1 Candidatus Cloacimonadota bacterium
CTTTCCTGTGTTTCCTGCGGACTTTGTTCGGATGCCTGTCCTGTGGATATTCCTGTAGCAAATATTTTCAGTTATATGGCAAATGAAACACAGAAAACATTTGAATATTCTGCAGGAGAAAATGTGGGTGATGCACTTCCCATGCGAGATTACAAACTTGATGAACTGGGAGAACTCGGAAAATTAGTGAAAAGTGCTGAAGCCGGGGAGAGCGAAAATGAGTAAACTCCTTACAATTAATAAAAATCCCGAAATTGCAGTAAAAGAATTCCTGACATTTCTCCTGGAAAAGAAAAAAGTCAGTGGAGTTTTCTCATTACGAAAAGTAAATAAAAACGGTGCTGTGGATTATGGTTTGATAACCGATAAGTCCCATCTCGATGAAATCGTTCCGCTTCATCCATTGATGCCAATTAATGCCGGACAGGTGCTTTCCCGTTTTACTCAGATCAAGAAACCAATTGCAGCAGTGATCAAACCTTGCGAGTTTCGCGCTTTTATCGAACTTGTAAAAAGAAAGCAGGGAACATTGGATAATTTCCTGTTGATAACATATAGCTGCATCGGGGTATTTCCTTTAAAGGAAAATGTTAATGGTTCTATCAATGACCAGCTTACCGGATATTGGAAGGCAACCGAAAAAATGGAAATTCCTTCAGGAATCCGCGAAACCTGTCGCATTTGTGAACATTTTGCTCCGACCAATTCAGACATACTTATTTCTCTTATCGGGGAAGAAACCGGTAAATGCAAGATGTATCTGAATACAGAAAAAGCAGGAAAATTCGCAGATGACTTTGAAGGAAAAATATCCTCTGAAGAATTCAAAACTTCTAAACTCGATTCATTGAAAGAAAAACGACTCAAAGAAAAGGAAGAAGTTTTTTCCAAAATAAATACCGAAGAAAGCGGCCTCGATGGTCTGATCGATGTTTTCGGACGATGTATCGGCTGTCACGGATGTAATACCGTTTGTCCGATCTGTTATTGCACACTTTGCGATTTTGAATCTGCAAATTTCGATTATAATGTTCCAATATTAGAACGTGAATTAGAAGAGAAAGGTGCCTTAAGATTACCGCCGGATACAATTTTTTTTCATATCGGTAGACTTTCACATATGAGTTTTTCCTGTGTTGGATGCGGACAATGTTCCGATGTTTGTCCTGCAAATATTCCGGTTGCTTCGGTTTTCAAAAAATCAGGTGAAAGAGTTGCCGGTATTTTCGATTATGTCCCTGGAAGAGATGTAGAAGAAGAGATTCCTGTGATGATCTATAAAGAAGAAGAATTTCAGGAACTTGGAGAATAAGATATGAAAAAAGAATTCTCACCCAAAATTATAAGTTTCTTATGTAAATGGTGTTCCTACACAGGTGCAGACCTGGCAGGAATAAACAGGTTGCAGTATCCAATCGCTATCCTGCCTATAAAAGTAATGTGCTCCAGCAGGATCGATCCTGTATTCCTGATAAAATCATATTTACGAGGAGCTGATGGCGTTCTAGTGGGTGGCTGACATCCCGGAGATTGTCATTACCAGGTTGGTAATTATCACACCAGAAGAAGAATTGCAATAGTAAAAGAAGTTTTCAAATCTTTAGGTTTGGAAGATGAGAGAATTCGACTTACCTGGATCTCTGCATCGGAAGGTCAGAAATTTGCCCGGGTGGGAAATGAATATACAGAGCAGATCGTTAAAATGGGTGAAAATCCAACGAAGAAAAGGATTTTTTTGTAAGAATTATGATTATTAATATTACTATCAATTTCCTCGTTACCAATCCCCTGATTGGTAACGTAGTTCATTCCCAAAGAGGGCTTTGGGAATGAGGAGTTTTGATGACTTGGGAACGAGAATTAGGACTAAGACCTTGCGAATGGTCAACGACCTTCGCAATGGTCGAATTAATTGTTTTATCTTCAACCATTGCGACTTGTCCGGCTCAGACGGAAGATTGATGTGAAAGAATCTCTCTGAAGGAAACCGTTCGCAAGGTTAGCATAATTAAGGAAATTTTATGAGTTCAAAAAGTAAATCTGCATTAATTATCGGAGCAGGAATTGCCGGAATTCAGGCATCTCTCGATCTTGCTGAAATGGGAATTAAAGTTCATTTGATTGAAGAAACTTCCACAATCGGCGGAAGAATGCCGCAATTAGATAAAACATTTCCCACGAATGACTGCTCGATGTGTATTCTTGCACCAAAAATGAGTGAATGTGCCAGACATCCGAATATTCAAATTCACATTAAATCAAAAGTGGAAACTGTAACCGGAGATCCCGGCAATTTTATTGCAGAAATAATTGAAGAAGCTAAATACGTTGATCCCGTGAAATGCGTTGCCTGTGGACTTTGCGAAGAAAAATGTCCTGTGAAAGTAGCAGATGAATTTGATATACAGCTTCGCAAAAGAGGTGCAATTTCCAGATATTTCCTGCAAAGTATTCCTTCCGAATATACGATAGATAAAGAAAAATGCCTTTACCTTACAAAAGGTGTTTGCCGGCTTTGCGAAAAAGTGTGTTCTGCAGAAGCAATCAATTTTGATGATAAAGACAAGAAAATAAAATTGAAAGTTGGAGCGGTGATCGTGGCAACAGGAATCGATGCCTTCGATCCGATCGGGTTCGGTCATTTCGGTTACAAACGATATAAAAATGTAGTTACTTCGCTGGAATTCGAGAGAATGCTTTCTGCTTCGGGTCCTTTTGGTGGTCATGTTGTTCGAGCTTCCGATAATGTCGAGCCGAAAAGTATTGCCTTCATTCAATGTGTAGGTTCGCGAGATGAAAGTATCGGTCACGATTATTGCTCATCTGCCTGCTGTATGTTCGCTATCAAAGAAGCGATCATTGCCAAAGAACATATGAAAGGTCTCAAACCTTCGCTTTTCTATATGGATATCAGGGCATTCGGTAAAGACTTCGATAAATATTACGAGAAAGCAAAAGGTCAATACGGAGTTGAATTCATTAAATCCAAAGTTTCAGATATTACTGAAACAAACAAAGGAAATTTGAAATTACGATACGTTCTGGAAAATGGAGATATTAAATTTAAAGATTTTGATATGGTCGTGCTTTCCATTGGATTGGAACCGAGAAAAAACATTCGGGAATTAGCTGAAAAACTTGATATTAAACTCAATGAATATGGATTCTGCCGTTCAGATGCTTTTACTCCACTCAAAACAAATCGAGAAGGAATTTTTGTTTGCGGTGCATCAAATGGTCCAAAAGATATTCCCGAATCTGTAGTATCGGCTTCCGGTGCAGTTGCGGAAGCTATCAAATATCTTAAATTGGAAAGACAGGAACTACAGGAAAAGAAAGTAGTAGAAAAAGATGTTTTTGGAGAACGCCCTCGAGTGGGAGTTTTTGTCTGTCATTGTGGTATTAACATTGCCGGAGTTGTGGATGTGAAAGATGTGGCTGAAAATGCCAAAAATATCGCAAATGTAGAACACTCGGAAGACCTGATGTATGCCTGTTCGCAGGATTGTATGAACACAATCAAAGAGCGGATCGAAGAGCATAATCTGAATCGAATTGTGGTTGCAGCCTGCACTCCTCGAACCCACGAACCGCTTTTCAGAGAAACTATCAGCGAAGCAGGTTTGAATCCATATCTTTTTGAGATGGCAAATATTCGTGATCAATGCTCGTGGGCACATATGAACGAACCGGAACTTGCCACGGAAAAATCTAAAGACCTGGTGAATATGGGAGTTGCAAAAGCTCGCGATCTGATTCCGTTGAAAAGACTTCCTATCGATATAAATCCCCAAGCACTGGTTATTGGTGGCGGACTGGCAGGAATGACAGCAGCACAATCTCTGGCAGTTGCAGGTTACGAAGTGTTTCTGATTGAAAGAGAAAAAGAACTCGGTGGAAATTTACAGAATATCTATTTCAATTTCGGAAAGGATCCGCAAAAGCTACTCCGGGATACAATTGAAGAAACTTCCAAAAATAAACTTATTCATATTTATAAGAATTCAGAGATCAAAAAAATAGACGGTTATGTTGGTAATTTCACAACAACTTTTGTAAATAAAAGTACAGGTAAAGAAAAACAATTCGAGCACGGTGTAGTTATCATTGCAACCGGTGCGGAAGAACACAAAACCGAAGAATACCTTTATGGAAAATCACATCGCATTGTTACACTGGTTGAATTCGAGGAAATGCTTTATGAAAAGAAATTCCCCGGGAGAAAACCGAAAAATGTGGTGATGATCCAATGCGTCGGTTCACGAGAAGAAGGTAAAATGTATTGCAGCAGGATTTGCTGTACAAAAGCTGTGAAAAATGCCCTTGAATTGAAAAGGTTAGTTCCGAAAGTGAATATTTACATTGTGAATCGTGACGTTAGAACTTACGGTTTCAGAGAAAAATATTATACGGAACTGCGGGATAAAGGAACAATGTTCGTTCATTACGAACCTGAAAATAAACCGCAGGTTAAGTTTGTGGATAAATCGGATCCGGATAGCAAGATTAATGTTACTGTTTTTGATCCGATAATGGATAAAGAAGTGGTTGTTACTGCCGATCTGCTGGTGCTTTCCGTGGCAGTTGATGCTCGCAAGGGAAACATTGAACTTGGAAAAATGCTCAAAGTTCCGTTAAACGAAGATGGAATGTTTATGGAAGCACACGTGAAGCTTCGTCCTGTGGATTTTGCAAATGATGGTGTTTTTGTTGCCGGACTCGCACATAATCCAAAAGATATGGATGAAAGTATAATGCAGGCAAAAGCAGCAGCAAGCAGAGCTCTTACATTTATTACTAAAAAGGCAATCCTGGCAGAAGGAACAATTACAGAAGTGAACGAAGACAGATGTTCCGGATGCGGTTATTGTGAAATAATTTGTGCTTATAAAGCGATCGAAGTAGATAAAGAAAAAGAAGTTGCAGTTGTGAACGAAGCACTCTGTAAAGGTTGCGGAGCTTGTGTTGCTTCCTGTCGTTGCGGAGCACTCGATCTTCGTGGATTTAGTAATGAGCAGCTTTTTGCTTCATTTGAAGCTCTGGATCTGGTGGATGTTTTAGGAAAATAACTTTCGAGTCGTAAGGAGTTTGCGATAACGACTCGAAGCAGCATTTATCTCGACTCGTCGCTTCCTTACGAGTCGAAAAATGAGTAACTGGAGAAAATATGAAAGATTGGCAGCCAAAAATTCTGGCGATTTTATGTAACTGGTGTTCGTACGCCGGAGCGGGTCTGGCAGGAGTTTCCAGAATGCAATACCCACCGAATGTGCGTGTGATAAGGATTCCCTGTTCGGGAAGAGTCGATCCGTTATTTATAATGAAAACGCTGCAGAGCGGGTTTGACGGCTTACTGGTTTCCGGCTGACATCCCGGCGATTGCCATTACCTGTCAGGTAATTTTATCGCCCGTAGACGGTATTCTACGATAAAACCGCTTCTTGAAATGATCGGGATCGAACCGGAAAGAGTCCAGTTTTCCTGGATCTCTGCCGGAGAAGGCGAACGCTTTGCCAATATCATCGAAAAGATAACAAACGAAGTTAAGAAGATCGGTCCTGCAAAAAGGTTGGTAAAGGGAGCAAAACAATGATCCAGAACCTGAGAACAGAAGTAAAGAAACTCCTTAAAGATAAAAAAGTGGATATCATCATTGGTTGGGAAAAAGGTTCTCTTCCACTTTCTTCTACACCGGCTTTTATTCAAAAAGAAGAAGATGTTGATAGGTTGATCTTCGATGAAACCTGTCGCAACAATCTAACTACATATTTAACTAAAGACAAAAGAAAATTAGGAAAAACTTACGATAAGATCGGAATCATTGTAAAAGGCTGCGATGCTCGATCCATCGTTCTCTACTCGATTGAGCAACAGATTAAAAGAGAGAATATTGTAATCATCGGAGTTCCCTGTAACGGCATTCTGGAAAAGAAGAAAATTCTTCAGAAAACTGACGGGAAAGAAATTTTGAAATCAAAAATAGATGGTAAAAATGTGCATTTAAAAGGTCGTGATTTTGATCTGACAATTCCTTTGAAAGATGTTTTGTGTGATTCCTGCTTAACCTGTAAATATCCTGATGCTCCGGTTCACGATATTTTTATTGGGAAACCGCGCAAAGAAGTTGATATAAAAGACGAATTCAAAAATGTTATTGATTTTGAGAAAAAATCTTCCGAAGAACGCTGGGAATATATCAAAGAAGAATATTCAAAGTGCATTCGCTGTTATGCTTGCAGAAATGTGTGTCCAGCCTGTTATTGCAACGAGTGTTTTGTAGACCAGAACGATCCGCAATGGATAGGTAAAACACCGGAAGTCACCGACTCTATCATTTTCCATCTTATCAGAAATCTTCATGTTGCTGGAAGATGCGTTGATTGCGGAGCTTGTGTTTCCGCTTGTCCGGCCGATCTTGATTTGCGTATTATGAACAAAAAAGTAGAAAAAGAGATCAAAGAACGATTCGATTACACTGCAGGATTGGATATTAATGAAAAACCGGTAATGGCAAGTTATTGTGAAAACGAAAAACAAGATTTTATAATGGGTTAGAATATGATCAAAATTAAGAAAAGCGAATTCAATAAATTTATTGAAAATCTTCAGAAGAATTATAGTGTTTTTGCACCCGTTACAGATGGCAAGGCAACAGCTTTCAAAAAGATCAAATCCGCTGATGATATCAATAATAAAGTATTGAACACAAAGAGATCACTCAAAGAAATATTCTTCCCGC
>JACNIV010000049.1 GCA_014382915.1 Candidatus Cloacimonadota bacterium
CCAGCGGTCGGATTTCACTTTTCCTTTTTGCAGGAAATAACTCTCGATCAAAGTATCATAAAATCCATTTATCTCGTAAATTTGATAGGTAAAATATCCTAGTGGGTCTTTTATCCGTCTTCGTCTTTCTAACTTTATTTGAAAATCATTCAGGTGCAGTCGGGTATCTGCTTCCATGATTTTATGAACTGTCTCTTCATCTGCAAATCTGTATTTCCCATCTGTATGGAATGGTTGATGGAGATCGGCAACATAGTGCGATAGAACACCAAGTTCAAAGATAAAAGCCTTAAGAGGTGTGCCCAGCAAAGCAGAAAGAAAAGGTGCAATCCCGGGATGAACAGTGATCTTATCCGGGTTGTTCAGCATCGATTGTATAAGTTGAATTCCCTTTCCTATTTTATTAATAATATTCCCACTATGCACACCATATTGATTTGGAGTGCAATTGTAATAATGATTTGTGAAATCTTTGAAAATCCGGTCGGGTGCTTCTATACCTAAAATGAAAAGCTCCTGATGAAGTTTTATCATATTCTTGAAAGCCAACCTGCATTTTACTAATGCTTCGGACGTTATAAACTGATGAGTTCTACTGTCCCAGAGCCACATTTTACTTCCTTATTTTTTTTAGAAATATTTTATTAAATTAATTTTCATGATGTTCCAAATTCTATGGAAAAAATAGCTCCTTCTTTAAATTGATATTGTAAAGTCCCTTTCAATTGGCTTACCAGTGAGCTAACCAATTGCAAGCCAAGAGTAGTTGGATCTTCCAGTTCTGTCGCTTCAGGTGGCAATCCTTTCCCATTATCTTTAACTACTAACAAATAACCATTAGTTCCTTTCTTGGTTATAGTAATTTTTATCTTTCCTTCTCTGCAATTTGAAAATGCATGATTGAGAGAATTGGTAACTAACTCATTTATAATAAGCCCGCAGGGAATGGCAACGTTTATATTAAAAACAATATCTTTGATATTAACATCGATTTTAATCTGTGACGGCAGAATATGATAGGAAATCAATAACTGAGTTGTCAGGCCTCTAATGTATTCTCCAAAATCTATATTGGAAAAATCTTTGGTTCTGTATAATTTTTCATGTATCAAGGCCATGGAACGCACTCTGTTTTGACTATTTTGAAATAGTTCCAGAGACCTTTTATCTTTTATGTTTTGAGATTGCAGTTTAAGCAAGCTGGTAATGATCTGCATATTGTTTTTTACACGATGATGTATTTCATTTAGCAGAACTTCTTTCTCCTGTAAAGATCTGTTTATCTCGTCCTGTGCCAGTTTTTGTTTTGTAATATCCTGAGCAGTAATAATTGCCCCTTGCGGAAAAGGTGCTATTGTAGCATTATAGTATCTGTCTTCTCTATATTTTATTTCGGGAAAAACTTTTATCTTTCCAGTTTTAATACATTCCATTAACTCTTCAAACATATCTATAGAGTATTTAGATGCAAAATCTTTGTACATTATATTACCGGATTTCGGTAGCCGGCTGCGGTTGGTTTTTACTGCCTTGTTCACTTGCATGATCTCACCTTTGTTGTTTACCACAATTGTCTCAATGGGATTATATTCAAAAAGTGCATTATTCAGGGCATCATGTTCTTGCAGGCTTTTCAGGTTTTTGTTACGCTCGGTAACATCTAAAACCTGCCCGACTGTGGAAACAGTTCCACTTGTGTTTTTCAAGATACTGGCACTGATTTCAAGAGTTCTTATTTCTCCTTTATTAGTAACAATATCAAATCCATAACGATTTGGTATTTCCTCACCAAGCTGTCTCTTTTTATATCTCTCTGCAACCATGGTCTTGCTTTTTTTTTCAAGAAACTGTCGGAAATCAACTCCAATCAGATACTTGCGTGAATATCCTATCATCTTACAAAATTCATCATTTACATAACTGAATTTATAGGCATTATCAACAATGAAAATCCCTTCATGAGAATTTTCTACTACAGAACGAAATTTCTCTTCACTTTCTTTTAAGGCTTCTTCAGCTTTTTTTCTTTCCGTAACATCTTCCACAACTGCAATTTCAAAAAGCGGATTATCCTGATCATCTCTTACAAGATTAGAACGCAAAAAAACATGAATAGTCTTTCCATCTTTGCGGATATATCTTTTTTCCATATCAAAGAAGGTGATTTCTCCTTTCACGATCTTCTTGTATAGATCTGCATTTTTTTGTTTGTCGTCCGGATGAGTAAAATCCATAAAGGACATCTTTAATAACTCTTCTCTGGAATATCCCAGCATTTTACAATAAGCTGAATTCACTGTAAGAATGTTTCTGTTCAAATCTGTAGTACAAACACCAATGGGAGAGTTGTCAATTGTCATTCGAAGTTTTTCTTCACTCTCACGGAACGCTTTTTCCGTTTGTTTTTTCTCTTCTTTTTGTCTTTTCAGCTTTAAAGCATTTTCTATTGCAGGCACTAATACTACCGTTTCATTCATAAATACCCCAATTATTTATTATATTTAATATTTAAAGCAAATACTATACCATAACAAATAACTGAATTATAAAAAAACCGATGTGCTGTATCTTTATAGAAAATAAGCGGTTAAGTCTGAAAATAAATAATATGTGATTTTTTTAATTAAAAATAACAAATAATAATACAAAGTTTTTTGTGTCAGAAATGGACAGTTATGGGTAAGAAATGTCACATAATTTAATAATCTTTAAGCTTTCGCTGCAGATCACGCATTTCATCCTTTTTTCGTAAAGTTTCCCGTTTATCATAATTTCTTTTGCCCTTGGCAATAGCCAGTTTTACTTTTGCCAGACCTTTATCGTTGATATAAATTTCCTTTGGCACAAGAGTCATTCCCTTTTCTTCGATATTTTGTTTGATCTTTCTAATTTCTCTTTTATTCAGAAGAAGCTTACGTTTTCGTTCAGGGTCATGATCGAAAGCACCACAATGTTCATAAGAGCTGATATGAAGATTGATAAGCCAGATTTCTCCATCCTCGATCTTACCATAACTATCTTTAAAGCTGAGCTTTCCGGCTCGAATGGATTTTATTTCAGTTCCTTTTAATACGATCCCTGCTTCAAAATCCTGGATAAAAAAGAAATTATGCGCTGCTTTTCTATTCCTAAAAACTCTCATCTCTTCTCCTAAAAGTTAATGTCTTAAATACTGTCTAAATGTCAATTTGTTTTAGGATATTGTTTACCGGAAAACAGCATATAAAAGAATTGACAAAAAAACACATCAATTCGATAAGGAGTGTGTTTTAAGGTTTGTTATTTTGTTAACTATGAGGTAAATATGCATATTATCTATTCTTGCCTGAGTGTGTTTGTGCTTGCCATTCTATCAGTTTACAGCATCACTCCTTTCATTATTCAATTAGCAAATAAAACCAACTTTATGGATAATCCCGGAGCAAGGAAGATTCATAAGAAAGCAACACCACTACTGGGAGGACTGGCTGTTTTTATTGGTTTTCTTATTTTAACCTTATATATAATTTTTATGAATTTGCACTCCTTTAATCTTCCTATTTTAGGTTATCTGGCTGGTGCTTTTATCATAGTAGTTGTGGGAATAATTGATGACAGATATGGAATGAATCCTTTGCTTAAATTGATCGGACAAGCTTTATCTTGTTTTATTTTTTTATACACGAATAATTTGTTATACATTTTTGGACCTATCTACATAACCCTTCCTTTGCTTTTCCTATGGATGGTGGGGCTTATGAATGCTTTAAATTTCCTGGACAACATGGATGGTATTATTACTGGTATGTCAGGAATCTTAGCCTTAGGGTTCTATGCTTTCAGTTTTATCAGCAAAACAAATACATTGGCTCCACAAGCGAATTTTATGTCACTTATTGCATTGAGTTTTGCTGGTGCAGCTTTTGGGTTTCTGCCCTACAATTTCAATCCAGCTCGAATATTCCTGGGAGATGCAGGCAGTATGTTCATAGGATATTTCCTGTCTTCGATGGGTATTCTTGCTGGTCGATTGGCAGTTATTAAAATGAACAATAACCTTTTTTACCTTCTTCCTGTACTGTTGCTAAGCTACGCTATCTTTGACATTTCACTTGTAAGCTTCACCAGGAAAAGAGATGGGAGAAAAATCAGTCAGGGAGGAAAGGATCACTCTACGCATCGTATAGATACTGCCATGCAATCACCTATTATTACAGCGCTGATCGTATATTTAATTAACATTGTAATCGTGCTCGTTACAATCCTGGTTTTTAAAACGGGATCGGATACAGTTCTAATGATTTCCACTGCACTTTTTGCTTTAATATTTCTTTTCTTTGGAAAAAAATTAGACCAGATACCCATTCTTATACCCGAAAACCAAATAAAAGAAAGCATAATAAAGAATGAGGAAGTTTGAATTTATTAATCTCTAAAAAGATGCTTTTTCAGGTATCAACTTTGATTTTTTTGATAATCCTGCTGGGATGTTCAATGAATGAAAAATATAATACTGCTTTCAGCTTATATCTGAAAAGTAACTACGTTGTTGCTATAAAATTTTACGATAACTATTTACAAATTTCTCCCAATGGCGCTTTGGCCACAAAAGCAGAACTGGAACGATCCGATTGTTATTACCAATTGGCTTACCAAGCATTTCAAAAAGAAAACTGGCTGCTTGCTTCCAGGTTATTTTATCTGGCAAATTCGACAATAGCCGACGATAAACTGGATAATTGCTATTATAAACTGGCAGAAGAAAGCTTGAATATCGATGACATTAAAACTACTTTAAATTATTATAGTTTTATTACAACCTACCTGGTTGATTCCGAGTTGATACCAGAAGTTTTATTCAATAGAATTAAAATATACATAGATTCCGATAAAAAGCTGGAAGCATTCAACGACTATCATTTGCTCTGGAGCAATTACCCCGAGAATAAATTCACCATCAGTATCCAACCGCTGATAGACAACCTGATTCCCTACTATATGAACCAGGCGGTCGAGTTTAGAAGAAATGCCGATTATGACAATGCTCTGGATATTTTTTTTAAACTCTGCCAGTATCCTACACAATTCGGAGATGAAATACTCATTGGAATAAGTGATCTTTATTTATTGAAGGTAGAGGACGCTGTTACAGAAAACAAGTATAAACAAGCAAAGGAATATTATTCAGAAGTGCTTGTATACGATCCACAGAAAGAAAATTCGATCAATAAGAGAATGGACGAGATCTGTAATGAATTCATACAGGAAGGTTACAGACTTATTGAAAATTATAAATTCGATGAAGCAATTATAATTTTTGAAACATGTTACGAATTATTGCCTGAATATCGGAAATCAACAGATGCAATAGAAGAAGCAAAAAAGCTGAAAGAAAGTTATACATTAGCATTCCAATTTAAAAACAAAGCCGAAGCTTATGAAAGCGATAAAGAGTATGTTAAAGCTTTGGAATTTTATCGCAGATCATATTCATCCATGCAGATGAAAGAGATTCAAAACAAAATCTTCATGATGAGCAACACCATAAAGGCTCAGAAAGATCCCAAAGGATTTGCGCTTGAAATAATTCAAAGTTTTAAAAAGGGTATTATTGTACAAAGTGTGAATGGTTTACAATCGGATTTGATAGATAAATACGGTGAGAATGTAAGATCATCAGGTTGGAAAGTATCCTATGCATTTGGAGAGTTTAAGTACGAAGTCAGATTTGACATTTTAGCACCGGAAGAAAATTATTACTTTGTATGGAGAGTAAATTTACAAACACGGGAGATCGTTCCTTTGAACAAGATATCCGAGGAATTGCTTAAGCTATGAAAAATATATATATAACCTTGATGATTCTTCTCTCTTTCTGTTGGCTTTTTGCCGAGGAATTTGACATAAAAAAATTCTCCGATCCCGATAAATACGGATGGAGTACACCGCAAAAATTCTATGAAGCTCGAACTGAACTCTATAACCGGCAGAAACTGCTTCAGATCTATGAAATGAACCGACAGGATATAACACAGAACATCATTAAATCTGCTGTTGCTCCAGGATGGGGTCACTTTTCTGCACAGGAAAATACCAAAGGCACAATTTTGCTTGGTATTGAAATAGTGCTCCTGGGTACAAGCTATTTATTTTATGATCAGGCAATGTATAATTACGATAAATACAAAAAATCAACTTATATTGGCGATATCAACCAATATTATATCGATGCCAAAGATACTTACACTTATTCCCAGATATTCCTGGGATTAGGAATCGCTGTTTGGCTATATACTATTTTCGACTCCATTACCGCTTCAGAGCAATACAACCAACAATTGTGGAATGATCTGCTACGGAAATATCACCAGCAGAAATTACAGATAACCCCTGACGGGATTTCATTGAGGTTTTAATGCTAAAGAAATTTATTGTAATGTTCTTCCTGCTCTTTGCTGTATCTTGTTCGTTGGAAAGAAATAATCCGCTCGATCCTTTAAACAGCGGCATTCAGGCACCGGGCAAAGTAACAGGAATAAATATTTCTGTTACTGAAGAAAACACTGTTGAAATACAATGGGACAGCATGAACCCGATCTACATAGACGGTTATTTTATTTATCGTTCTCAGATATATGATGGCTTATATTCCTTGATTTTTGAACCTGATAACACC
>JACNIV010000050.1:0-2652 GCA_014382915.1 Candidatus Cloacimonadota bacterium
TACAGTTTCGCCATCACTTGTAATCGTTAAACTTACATCATAATTTCCAAGTTCTGTGTAAAGGAAAAATGGATCTTGTTCATAACTATCCGTAATTCCATCTTCATCAAAATCCCATTCCCAACTGTCAATTCCATTTGGGGCTATAGATGTATCATAGAATTGAACACCAAGGTCTAATGGTCCGTTTGTGATATTAGATTCAAAATGAGCTGCTAAACCAAAGGATTCAATTGCCAGAATTAAAGCAGCTTCTACATTGCTGATAGGATTATCATTATAATAACATACATTACCATCACCAATTACTGCAAACATGGGAATATACCCATTACTGAAAGGACCTGTAGCTCCAATTCCATAGTAATGAGTATGCCCAGCCCAGTTAGTTTGAGAAACGAAATAGACATCAGCAATTTGTGAATATTGTACCCACAAACTTTCGAATAGTGGCGCCGCCGCTACACAACCACCTCAACCAGTACCTCCCCAGAAAAGGACAGGAACTATTCCCTGCGCTGTTAATTCATAAATGTCATGAGCAGTTCCTGTGTTGTCTGTCCAAAAGTAATTTGCTACCACATCTCCAACATTGTAAACTGCGAAAAGCTGTGAACTTACAACTAACAAGCAAAGAAAAAGTAAAATAAAATTTTTTTTCATAAATTCCTCCTTTATTTATAAATTGAATTCAATTAAAACTTATTTATTAAACACTATGAAATATGTAAAGGATTTTTTTCAAAATATATCTTCTTATTTCATTAATGCTGTCCTGTGAAATCTTCCATTATTTCATCAGGATCATTTTTTTTGTTGAAGTATACCTGCCACTATTGCCTTCTGATATTAATTTATAGAAATACATTCCACTGGGAACAGTGTTTCCATTTTCATCTTTTCCATTCCAGATAATTGAAGATTGATTATTGAATATTGAATATTGTCTAATTTTTTGACCTTTGATATTATAGATAATTAATTCAGTGTTTTTCTCAGCGTTCTCTGCGGTGAGATTAAATGAGATAGTTGTTTGCGGGTTGAATGGGTTGGGGTAATTCTGGAAAAGTTCTATTTGGGAAACAGTAATTTGTGATTCGTTGTCAATGCCGACGTTATCAAGAGTATTGAATGTAAAATCATAACTCAGAGGTTCGGTAAGGTCTCCTTCATCAAAGGTCATATTAAAGTTAAATCCGCCAGTGCTTATAACGTTAATGATTACGTGAATATATTCAGATTCATCTGGACCAAGTTCTACAGGTGCAGGATAGTTTGGCATAAAACAAGCTGTAGAATCACATACACTTATTGACCAGCCAACAGGCATGTTTTCATAGGAATATTCGAAAGTATAAGTGTAAGTTTCCGTACCTGTATTGGTGGCAGTAATCCAATCGGAAGTATATTCGTAAGGACCGTTAACTGCATATGATAGACCGATAATATCCAGATCGAATGGAATATCTACAATGAGTTCAGCAAATAAAAAGTTTGCAGATATAATCAAAAAAAGAACTATTAGAATTTTCTTCATTATATAACTCCTTAAATATTTATTTTATAGTATAAATCATTTTTCATTGTAAACCACTAAAAAGTAGTGGTTAGTTCAACTCGAATGCCTTCAAATTCAGATTGATAGCGGCAAACACCGTTACGGCAAACCTTACCGCCTTTTTCTTTACCGCCGAAAATTCTGAGATCAGTAGAACCAAAGATAGTAGTAGCAAACTCGGCACCGATCCATAGTTCTCCATCCTCACCATCTTCAGATTCTCCGATCTGGTTTTCGGCAATAACCGATAGGGAATAGCTGCTGTAAGAAATATCGGTTTGCAGTTTGGGTTCATAATGTGATTTGGTTTCTGTACCCTGCTCTTTTTCTTTGTACTGATATTCTGCTTTTATCAATATGGGAAACTGTCCGATCATAAAATCTGCACTCAATACAGGAGTGATCTCTTTTTTCCAATTACTTATAATTTTGTTCATTTGTTCCAGTTGGCTGTATTCGGCTTTAAATGAAACTCCTTCGAAATCATGACGATATTCAGTAAAAAGATCTGATTGGCGAATCTGGAAGTCACTCGACCAGCCTTCGGCATAATTCAGTATAAATTCGTTCTCATAATCGGGAACGAACTGCATTTCACCCATGATGCCTTCTTCATCGAAACCGGGTTCCCAACTATCATCCAGAGGTTCTTCGCTGTGATTTGCTGTGGGAAGGTCAGATATCCTAACATCGAAATTCTTATATTTTTTGTAAGCCCCAACTAAAGTAAATTTTCCCAAGAAGGCTGAGATGTTAGAGTACAACGCACTTCCATCTATCTGATTGTTATCGTAACGGTCATATTCGTTACTTTCTGCATATTCAACTGAAATATCCAATTTATTGTGTTGGAAGTTCAATCGTCCTGAAATTACATCACGTTGGCTGAAATCGGTTTTGGCTTCCTGGCTTTCCTGGTTGGTCAAATCCATTAAATAGGAAGCACCTATTTTGATATTATCGGTAATTTCAGCTTCCAGGTCAAAGGCACCGATATTGTCGTCTTTTTCTTCATCATCTTCATTTTCCATCAAACCATAAAAAGTTTGTATGTTGAATCTACTGAAATAAGATTGCAGGTAAATTCCCATCAG
>JACNIV010000050.1:3035-6653 GCA_014382915.1 Candidatus Cloacimonadota bacterium
ATATATTTTAACTGGTTAGTACCCGAAAAGTTGAACTCACTTGCCAGCAGTAGAATTGTAAAAGTTAAAAAACTAAAAGTTATTAATATTTTTCTCATTACATCCATCTCCGGTCTATTCTGTCTCTTCTTTGTTTTCTGTTTGTTGAAACCATTTATCGAGTGTTTCTATGATATGATTTTCATCACCACGCTGGTAACCGGTATGATCGAAAATGATCGTACTATCGGGAGCAACTATGATAGTACGGGGGATATTTGTAACATTAAATAGCTTCTGAACATCTTTCTTTGTGTCGAACAGATTTACCACGTTCAGTTTCTGTGATTTGATATAAGCTTTTGCTTTGTCTTTACTACGGGGCTTATCACAACTGATTGTAATTACTGTAATGCTATCTTTGTATATATCCTGGATCTTGCTCAGAGCAGGAAGTTCTTTCTTACAGGGTTCGCACCAGGTTGCCCAGAAATCGAGGATAACAGGTCCTTTTTCCAGGAAATCAGATAGTTTTACTTGTTTCCCTTTCATGTTTTCCAGTTTGAAATCCGGAGCTTTATCTAATGCAAATAATTGAACTATAATTAATATCAGAATGATACTTAAGATTAAATTCCGTAATGTCATTTATTAATCTCCTTATTGTATAATCGCTTTTTCAGTTACGTTATAAACTTTGCATGTATTGGAATTATACGGGTTTTCCAGCGTTTGCACCCAGATGACCAGAGTAATATCATCTGGCAGGTCGGAAAGACCAGGTAAAGCAAACTCGACAGGTTCATCGAAATTATATGCTGAGATCGAAAGCTCTCCTTTGGCAATTACTACATTCAAAGGATACTCATGAGCAGCATTAAAATAATTCGTATTTTCATTTTCAATAAGAACGAATTTCAGATACAGATCATTAAGTGGAACCGAACCATCCACGCTTAGAAGAACCGAGCCATTCATATTATCAGCTTCTAAAGTTGTGTTAAAATCATAGAACTGAACCAGAGGAGTTTCCTCAAAGATAGGTGCAATAATGCCATCCAGTTCATCCTGAGAAGTTGCAGAACCACCCACAATTATCTCAGTTCCCTGAGTTACCGAGGTTGGTAAGGCACTCATTCCATAGTAAGCAAAAATATCAAGATTATCAATATCCAACTCATCATTTATATGATATTCTACATAGCTTAGCTTGCTGCTGTATTTTTCCTTCAAATGGTGGAGAGCTTCTTCAACGTAAGGGCAATTAACGCAAGTGATTGAAGTAGCCAATTCAATTAAAACTTTTTGAGAGTTATCTTGGTCTCCATAAAATTGATATTCATCATTTCTCTTGATAAGGTAATCAATGAAAGTTGTATCGGACAGAGTTTCGCGATTTGTATTTTCTGCGGAAAATGTCCATTTTATCATGAGATTTGAAGGTGAAATTAAAATCGAATCAGCATGAAGAATTACATTATCACCATAATTAAAATATTGAGTAATATAATTTACCATATCATTCTTATTCCAATCACCGTTTTTGTAATCATCACTGTAAAAGTATTCTATTTCATTTTGATTATATTGCGTCAGGTTTTCTAATACATTTTTGAATGTTATTGGAAACTGTTCAAGTCCCAAATCATAATCTGTAGGTTCAAAATTGTGTTCGAATCTATCGCAGCCTAAAAGTATTAAAGTAAAACAAAATAAAATCAGAAATTTCTTCATTTTTACCTTCTAATTTTTCGGAGCCAAAGTGATATAAGTTGGCAAGCCAATTATTTCAAAGTGTTTTAAAATTTCTTTTGTAGGCGATGCTTTGAGATTTTCAGCTTTGTATTTAACCAAAATGTAATTATCAAATTCTTGTATCACTTTTTCATCCTTAAAAGTAGTTGCATCCATTGCCAGACAGTTTTTACACCAGGTTGCCCAGAAATCTATAAAGACCGGCTTATCTTCTTTTTTTGCTAATTTTAAACCTTCAATTAGGGAATGCTTCCAGGGGAGTTCAGAAATTTCATGAGCATCCGCAACATATTCAACCGGTTTGTTACTCTTGAATATTTTGAGTCCTGTGAAAATATAAAATACTGCAATTATAAGAATTATGATTCCAAATATAATTTTAACCCATTTCATCCAGTTGCCCGGTTCAGGAAGGAAGGATAGTCCAGCTCCGGCAAAAGGCCAGGGAATTGCCATTCCAACACCTAATAAAAAAGGTAATAGTAATCCTGCAACATTCCCAGCTGTATAAAGAGAGGTTGAATACAAAATGACTGAAATCAAAACGGGTGCTACACATGCTCCAGCTAATAAAGCAGCTATAATTCCAAGAATAAATACTGTAATAAATTTACTTCTGCTTTTGCTTCCGACTTTATTGCTTTGAAATTTTGAGAAATCTATAGGAATGATATCGAACATTGCCAAAGCTAAAACAATAAAAATAGCTGCAATAATGATGTTAAACCAGGGAGATGAATTTATTGTGCCAAATTGAGAACCAGTGAGAACCACAATTACGCCCAACAGACCATAAGCTAATGACATTCCCAGACCATAAACTCCACCGATCAGGAATCCCTTAGCTTTTGATTCTGATTGTGTACCTGCTCCCAATACTGCAATTGTAATTGGTATCATCGGAAGCACACAGGGAGTAAGGTTCAAAGCAATGCCACCGAGCAAAATCAGGATGATGATCAACCAGATGCTCATATTTGCAAATTTATTGGAGCTATAAGAACCCGGTTCTTTTGATTTTTCCAAAAATGAAACGAAATCTTCACTTTTTTGATATCCTGCTTCTTTACCGGTAATCTCAAAATCTTGTAATAATATTTTAAGGTCTTCATAATTATCTGTACTTTTAGTTTCTTTATTTGTGTCTTCTATTCTTTCTTTTTTCTGTATTTCTGCATCTGCTGATAGAGATAAACTGAATTCAACTTCTTCGGGGAAAAGACAGGTTCCTGAATCCAGGCATATCTGGTAACCTGCATAAAACTTGATTTCTTTTATTTTATTTTGATATTGCTCATCAACTGTAAATTTCTTTGTTAGTAGAGTTTCTCCATGGTATTCAATTGTTCCATCTGCTGTTTCTTTACCTTCGGGATAAATAGTCGGTTCAAAAATTATTCCTTCAATTTCTTCTGTTTCAATATAGAAATAATCTTTCTGCAGGGATTGGTGATAGCCTTTCGGGAAAATGTATGTAACTTCGATCTGAGAACCTGTGATCTTTGCAGATACGATCTCTTCGGGTGTAAATTCCTGAGAAAATAATGAAAGTGCAACCAGTAAAAACAGTACAGTTAAAAAAATCTTTTTCAAACTACCTCCAGTTTATTTAATAATGTTAAGCATAATGCAAATAACATTCCTATAATCTTATAATTTTTATCAAGGATTTTATTTCAATTTATATTGAATTAAAAAAGCCCCGAAATCTCGGGGCTATTTATAAGAGTACTTCAAATTATTTCAATAAGATCATCTTTTTAGAAGATAAATAATTTCCGTTTTTCATTTTATAGAAATAAACACCGCTGGAAACAGACTTCCCGTTCTCGTCTTCTCCATTCCATACAACTGTATGATTTCCTGCTGGGAGTATCTCGTTTG
>JACNIV010000051.1 GCA_014382915.1 Candidatus Cloacimonadota bacterium
TAAAAATCGTTAGCAACAAGGAAAAAGTAGAAGTTCTGAATGAATTGGCACAAGCTTATAAAAATAATTTGCCTGAAAAAACGATGGAATATGGTGAAAAGGCTTTAGAATTATCAAAAAAAATAAATTATAAAAAAGGGGAAGCACACGCTTTAAATAATATCGCAACAGCGTATTACATCTCTAGTGACTATAACAGATCAATAGAAATCTTCTTGGAAGCATTGCATTTATTCGAGGATATTGAAGATAAAAAGAATATTGCTCAGACGTTAAATAATATCGGTTTGACTTATAATGTTCTAAGTAAATATGAAATATCATTAGACTATCATCTGAAATCACTAAAGATAAGAGAAGAAATCGGCGATCAAGAAGGAATTGCTGCATCTTATAACAATATAGGAAACATTAATTGGGAAACAATGAATCACGATAGTGCTTTGGAATATTATAAGAAGTCATTAAAGATATATGAAGAAATCAATAATAAAGATGGAATTGCTATTATAAGTAATAATATGGGGAATATTTTTTTTGTATTAAAGAAATTTGATCAAAGCTCGAAATGCTTTATTAAATCATTGATAATTTATGAAGAATTAAATAAAAAATATGGTGTAGCTGCTGCTTCAAATAATATCGCATTTGTTTTTAAAGAAGCAGAGAATTATAATAAAGCTCTGGAATATTCTTTCAAATCATTAAAAACTTCTGAAGAAATGCAAGAAAAAGCCGGCATTGCCAATACATCGAATAACATCGGTGAATTATATATGCTATTGGGGAATTATAATAAAGCTCTTCCGTATTTTCAGAGAAGTTTGAAATTGGCTGAAGAAATCGAAGCAAAATCTTTAGTAAAAAACAGCTACCAATCTCTTTCTATTTTGTATTCAGTAAAAGAAAACTATCAGAAAGCTCTCGAATATTACAAACTTTACACCGCGACCAAAGACAGCATCTTCACCGAAGAAAGCAGCGGGAAAATAGCAGAGATGCAGACCAAATACGAAACTGAGAAAAAAGAAAACGAAAACGAAATACTAAAGAAAGATAATGATATTCAAAAACTGGAAATAAACAAACAGCAGAACCTCCGCAATTCATTCATCGTCATTTCGATTTTGGTTCTCATACTTGCTTTTGTAATCTACACCCGTTATCGCTCCAAACAAAAAACAAATATCATTCTCAATCAGAAAAATAACGAAATAGAAAACGCAAACACCGAACTGAACCAAAAAAACAAACAGATAACCAAACAGAAAAACCAGCTTTCTATAACCCTTGAAGAACTTCGTGAAACGCAGAAGATGTTAACGGATACTGCTCATCGTGCCGGCATGGCAGAGATCGCTACCGGTATTCTGCACAATGTGGGAAATGTTCTCAACAGCGTGAAAGTATCTTCGCAGATTCTCAAAGAAAAGATAATATCCTCGAAAGTGAATAACCTTACAAAAGTGCTGGCTCTAATGGAAGAACATTCTGATAATATCGGAGCATTCATCACTTCCGATGAAAAAGGAAAGATGCTTCCCGAATACCTGCTGAAAGTGGGAGTAACCCTGAAGGAAGAGCAGGATAACTCTCTTAAAGAGCTTTCCATCCTTCATAATGGAATTAACCACATCGAGGATATAATAGCGGTACAGCAGAGTTATGCCGGAGTTTCGGGATTGGTAGAGAAAATTGTACTTTCCGAGATGATGGATGATGTTCTGAAAATGCATTCCGAGATGTTCCGCAAATATAAGATAAAGATCACAAAAAAATATTCCCAAACGAAATCCATCCTGATAGAAAAAGGTAAATTAATTCAGGTTTTCGTGAATCTGCTTAAAAATGCCAAAGAATCGCTGGAAATGAAAGATGAAAAGAATAGAATTATAACCATAAATATATTAGAGAATGAAGCTTATCAAGTTATTGAAATAGTTGACAATGGAATCGGAATAGTAAAAAAGAATTTAGGGAGAATTTTTTCGTATGGATTTTCCACAAAGAAAGATGGTAAAGGCTTCGGGCTTCATACCAGTGCGCTGGCAATGACCGAAATGAAAGGAAAATTGATCGCAGAAAGCGAAGGCATAGGAAAAGGTGCTAAATTTATTATTAGTATACCAATAAAAATATAAAAGGATTGATTTTGGATAAGAGTAATAATCCGAATAAAAAAAGAATTCTTATAATCGATGATAATACGCATATCCATCAGGATTTCAGGAAAATACTACTTACCTCTAAAGATAAAGAAAGTGATCTGGAAAAAATGGAAAAAGCTCTAATAGGAAAAGAAGAAAAACAACCGATTGAAACATATACGATAGATTGTGCATCTCAGGGAGAAGAAGGTTTTAAGATGGTGGAAGAATCTATCAGGAAAAAAGAACCCTATGCCGTAGCTTTTATCGATGTTCGAATGCCTCCCGGTCTTGACGGTATAGAAACAATCTCCAGAATCTGGAAAATATATCCGGAACTTCAGATAGTTATCTGCACTGCCTATTCAGATTATTCGTGGCAAGACCTGTTCGATAAATTCGGCAATACCGATAAACTTCTAATTCTAAAAAAACCTTTCGATAATATTGAAGTCCGACAACTTACATATACCCTTAGTAAAAAATGGGAATTGAACAAAATCGCAAATTTAAAGATAAATGAACTGGAAGAAATCGTTCAAGAAAGAACCAGAGAATTACAGCATTCGGAAGTGAAATATAGGACAATGATAGAAAATTCCAATGATATGATATGGATGTTAAATACAAAAGGTGAATTCACATACTTCAATAAAATATCAGCGGAATTAACAGGTTATAAAATCGAAGAAGGAGTTGGAAAAACGTTTATCCCAATTATCTTAGAAGAAGACCTGGAAATGGTGCAAAAGGTTTTTAAAGACACATTAGCAGGAAATTCAAATCACTATGAAGTAAGAATTCACACTGTTACGGAAGAAAAATATCTAACTCTTTCCGTTAATACAACCCCTGTTTTTAAAGACGGTAAAGTAACCGGAACCGTTAGTTTTGGAAGAGATATTACCAGTCAGAAAGCAATTGAAAATGAATTGAAAAAAACAAATAATAAACTACAAGCATTAGCAAGAACCGATTTTTTAACGAAACTTCCAAACCGCCTTAGCATACTTGAAAAGGTAGAATATGAAATAAATAAATTTGAAAGAAGCAGAGAGCCATTTATAATAATGATCGGTGATCTGGACAATTTCAAATCTATAAATGATGTATATGGGCATTCTATTGGGGATAAAGTTTTGAGATTAGTCTCCACGATCATGCCTTCCACCCTCAGGAAACAGGATACTGTCGCTCGTTGGGGTGGTGATGAATTTTTACTGTTATTGCCACAAACTAACATGGAAGGCGGGAAGGTTCTAGCCATGAAACTTGAAAAAGAAATCGCTAAGTCTTTCATTAATTTCCAGAAAAAGAAAATTTTTATCAGTATTACCTTCGGACTTAGTATTTATGACAAAATAATGGATATAGGTCAATGCATTAAAACAGCTGATATCGATCTATATAAAAATAAAAAAAATAAGATTATGGAGTGATTATGAACGAGATAAATAATCCGGATAAAAAAAGAATTCTAATAATCGATGATAACACACAGATACATCAGGATTTCAAGAAAGTTCTACTTACCTCAAAGGACGAAGAAAGTGATCTGGGAAAACTGGAAGAAGCTCTATTGGAAAAAGAAGAAGAACAACCGTTTGAAACATATACATTAGATTGTGTATCTCAGGGAGAAGAAGGTTTGAAAATGGTAAAAGAATCTATCAAGAAAAAGGAACCTTACGCAGTAGCTTTTATCGATGTTCGAATGCCTCCCGGTCTTGACGGCATAGAAACAATTTCCAAAATCTGGCAAATATATCCTGATATACAGATTGTTATCTGTACTGCCTATTCAGATTATTCCTGGGCAGAACTGTTTAATAAATTCGGGCATACCGATAAACTTCTAATTCTAAAAAAACCTTTCGATAATATTGAAGTCCGACAACTTACATATACCCTTAGTAAAAAATGGGAATTGAATAAAACTGCAAATCTAAAGATGAATGAATTGGAAGAAAAAGTTGATAAGAGAACAAGTGAATTGAATGAAGCCAAAGTTAGATTTCAGAATCTTTACAATTATGCACCGGATATGTATTTCTCTGTAAGCCCGAAAGGGATAGTTCTTTCCGTGAACAAATATGGAGCAGAATATCTGGGATACAAACCAGATGAATTGGTTGGTAATTCCGTATGGATCGTTGTTTACAAGGAAGACTTGAAAGAAATTCAGAAACAGGTTTCAGAAATTTTCAGTAAGAAATTGATAAAAAGTGAGCTGGAATTTCGCAAGATAAAAAAAGATGGTTCTATCATCTGGGTGAATGAGAGAACTTATCTATTCCTGGATGATAATGGAAATCCAAAAGAATTGCTTATTATGTGCAGAGATATTACAGAAAGAAAGAATGCCAAATATGAATTGCAGCAATCTGAAGAAAAATATAGAACAATGATCGAGCATTCCAATGACATGATATGGACATTGAATGCAAAAGGTGAATTTGCATATTTCAATAAAAGATCAGAGGAATTAACAGGTTATAAAATCGAAGAAGGAATTGGAAAAACGTTTATCCCGATTATTTTAGAAGAAGACCTGAAAATGGTGGGAAAGGTTTTTGCAGATACATTAGCAGGAAATTCAAATCATTACGAAGTAAGGATTCATGATTCAGCCAGAAAAAAAATTTTATCTCTTTCCGTTAATACAGCACCAATTTTTGAAGATGGTAAAGTTACCGGAACAGTCAGTTTTGGTCGTGACATCACAGAACAAAAAAGCGCAGAAGAAGCACTTCGTGAAAGTGAAGAAAGATATAGAAATATTTTTGAACATTCACCGTTTGGAATTATCACATTTGATGAAAAGGGTAATCCAATTAATGCAAATAAAGAGGTTCTTAATATTCTTGGTTCTCCATCAATTGAAGATACCCGTCAGATCAATGTTCTGAAATATCCACCCTTACAGAAAAACGGATTTTCATCAAATTTTCTTAAGTGTTTAAAAACCGGTGAAGTGATTAATACAGAAACAAAATATTTATCAAAATGGGGAAAAGAATCATTTATTCATTATACAATGGCACCAATTCACATAAAAGAAAATCGTATAGGTGGGATTCTATCCATTTTCGAGGACATTAGCGAACGATTTTTGTCCGAAAAGGCATTGCAAGAAAGTGAAAAAAGATTCAGGCAATTTTTTGCAAATTCACCAGAGTGTTGCTTTATTATTTCACTCGAAGGAACGATACTGGACATAAGTAAGAGTGCTTTAAAAGTCCTGGGTTACTTGAAGAAAGAAATCATTGGGAAACCACTTCTTACCACGATTTATGCACCTTCTTCACAAGAAAAAGCACAGAAATTATTTATTAAATGGAGTACCACCGGTGAACTCAAAAATGAAGAACTTAACATGATTACTAAGGATGGCAAAGAAAGGATAGTATTGTTAAGTGTTGATGCTATAAGGGGTACAGAGGGAGAGATAATCTATTCAATTTTAGCGCAAAGAGACATCACCGAGCGTAAACAAGTGGAAAAAGCTCTAAAAGAAAGTGAGCAACTCTCTCGTGCAGTAGTTGAAGGCTCTCCAATCGGGATATCAGTCAGAAATTGCAATGGTACACTTCTTTTGGCAAACGAAACCTGGCAGACTATTTGGGAATTAACAAATAAGCAAGTTGCCGAGTATTCTAAACCAAGAAAGAATTTGATGATGAATGAAAAAGATGCCTATCTTGGCAAACACATAGAAGAAGTAAAAAAAGTTTATGAAAACGGCGGTGAGTATTTTATTCCTGAAATAGAGTTACTTGGGACAAAAAACAAAAAAGCAAAATGGATCTCTCAACATTTTTATGCCATAAAAAATGAAAAAGATAGTATAGACAGAGTTGTCATATTAACAGAAGATATTACCGAGCGCAAGCAAGCAGAAAGGATTCAATCAATTTTATATAAGATTGCCAATGTTGTGAATACAACTAAAGATATCCATGAACTTTTCAAATCGATTAGAGATCATCTCAGTGCAATTGTGAATACAGATAATTTCTATATTGCCCTCTATGATAAAGATAAGGATACTTTTTCGCTTCCTTATCATACAGATGAAAAAGATACATTCGATTCTTTCCCAGCTGAAAAGACACTTACTGCTTATGTAGTAAGAGCCGGGAAATCACTTTTTGCTACGGAAGAAAAAATGGAGAAATTAATTCAAGCCGGAGAAGTAGAGAAAGGAAAAGTAGGCGCACCTGCAAAAATCTGGGTTGGTATTCCTCTGAAGTTGGGAAAAGATATTCTTGGTGTAATTGCGGTTCAAAGTTATACTGATGCTTCACTATATTCAGATAGAGATTTAGAGATTTTAGAATTCGTTTCAGATGAAATTGCTCTGGCTATTGCACAAAAGCAAGCAGAAGAAGACCTGAAAAATAAAAATAAAGAACTTACAGCTTTTAATAAAATTGCTGTAGGAAG
>JACNIV010000052.1 GCA_014382915.1 Candidatus Cloacimonadota bacterium
TTTAATGGTTACCATGAAAAATTTAGTAATTAGCCACAGTTATCTTAACGCTACCAATTTCTTAATAATATGTTGACATTCATATTATTAAAAAGCGAACTAAAACCATGAAAAAAGTGATACCAATTTTATTAATTGTATTATTGATAACCCTGCTTGCAGGAATCAAGAAGCAACCGGAACTTCTGCATAAAGCAATGTTCTATGAAAAACTGAAAAATAATTTTGTCCGCTGTAATCTGTGTCCCAATCTATGTGTTCTCAAAGAAAATGAAACCGGAACCTGTGGTGTGCGACAGAATATGGGGGGAGAGCTCTATTCACTGGTATATAACCAGCCTGTATCAATTCAAGTCGATCCCATCGAGAAAAAACCATTGTATCATTTTTACCCGGGAACAAATATACTTTCCCTGGCTACAGTAGGGTGTAACCTGCGTTGTAATTTCTGCCAGAACTGGACTATCTCACAGACACGACCAAATGAAACGACTGCATACCAGGCAACGCCCGAGCAAATTATAGAAATGGCAAAAGAATACGATTGCCAGAGCATTGCTTTCACCTACACCGAACCCACGGTTTTTTACGAATATATGCTCGACATCGCCAAACTGGCCCAAAAAGAAGGATTGAAAACGGTGTGGGTTACTTGCGGATATATTAATGAAAAACCACTGCGTGAATTGGCGAAATATATGGATGCAGCTAATATCGATCTGAAAGGTTTTTCAGAGGAATTCTATTCCACCTATACTACCGGCTCCCTGCAGCCTGTTCTGAATACATTGCAAATTGCAAAAGAAGAAGGCATGTTTTTCGAGATCACAAACCTGGTTATTCCACAGGCAAATGATGATCCCGTAATGATAAGAGCGATGTGTAAGTGGATAAAAGAAAATATTGGTGATGAATACCCACTCCATTTTTCGCGATTTTTTCCCCAGTATAAATTGACCAATATACCACCCACGCCTGTTAAAACACTGGAGATGGCTTATAGTATTGCCAAAGAAGAAGGCTTGAAGTATGTTTACATTGGTAATGTGGGTAATATAGGAGAAGATACTTTTTGCCCTAATTGCGGAAAGTTACTAATAGATCGTTCGGGATATATGATCGGTGATATTCATATTAAAGATGGGAAATGTAAGTATTGCGGGGAAGAGATCTTTGGGGAGTTTTGATGAAGTAAAATTTATGTCTTTGCGAGACCTGATTTATCAGGTCGTGGCAATCTTATTCGAGTAGTAATTGTTAATTTTATGAGATTGCTTCGAAAGAATATCTCTGTAAGATTCCTCGCAAAGACAATAATAATAAGGAATTTATGAAAAGAACAAGATTGCTTTTACTTTTGCTGGGCTGTGTTTCCATCATCGGGCAAACGGTACTTCTGCGTGAACTGCTCATCGAAGTTCGCGGGAACGAAATTGTATTTGCTGTTTATCTTTCACTGTGGTTATTGCTCGTATCTATTGGAAGCCTGATCGCCAAAGATTTCCTGGAAAAACAACGTCTGGATAGGATCATTACAGCTATTTTCATCATGCTATGTTTCATTATCCCGGCACAATTTCTCTCTATAAACCATCTGGTAAAAGCTTTTGCCATCGTATCAGGCGAGATGATAAATATTCCCGGATTGTTCCTTACGGCTTTCATCGTATTGCTGCCGGGCAGCCTGCTTACCGGTTTTCTATTCCCTCTGTTGTGTAAACAATTACCTGCTGCAAAACAACCTGTTCATTTAGGTTATATCTTGGAATGTTCAGGTATTATCTGCGGTGGCATCCTGTTGGCTATTGGAATTCATTTCCTTCCGCATTTCAGCATCTTGATAGTTTTAAATATCATCATCCTATCTATTGTTTTTTATGTTTTCAGGAAAAAAAATATTCTTATCTTTTTGCTCCTGTTTTGTTTGTTCTTTCCATTTTCAGGCAGTTTCTTTCAAGATAGATACGCCAAAAAATATACTCCTCAGGAATTACTTTTTACAGGTGATTCCCGCTATGGAAGGCTGGATATTACTTCCAGCAACATGCAGAAAAATTATTATTGGAATGGTGAACTGTTTGCCAACTCACAGAACGATATCTATGCTCAGCAATTAGTTCATTTTGTAATGCTGCAGCATCCGGCTCCCCGAAAGATACTGCTGGTGGGAGGTTTGTTGAACGGTTTTATCGATGAGATAAAGCTCTATCCTGCTGTTTTGCAGATCGATTACCTGGAATTGGATAAAAACATTACTCTTCAGGCAGAAAGCGATTCAATGGTTAATTATATTTATAAAGATGCGATCGATTACCTGAACTCTACAGATGAAAATTATGACCTGGTTTTAATCGATGTACCAGATCCTTCTTCATTGAATTTGAACAGGTTTTATACAGAGGATTTCTTTGAACTGATAAAGAGCAGGATGTCGGCAGATTCGTCTGTTGCTGCAATAACCCTGAGCAGTGGAACCAATTTTATGACTCCAGAGATCGAAGAATTGAATGCGACAGTATATCATACATTCTCACGATCTTTTCCCAATGTAATCATAGTTCCTTCCATAAAAAACATTTTTATTGGAAGCAGCAGCGATTTTATTTCCAATGATGTTAAAATTCTATCTTCCCGAATATTGAAAAAACGTACTTGGTTCAATGAAACTGTGATCTTTGAAAAGTGTAATGAACTGAGAAAAAAACAGATGATCTCTGTAATTACAAAAAAAGCTCCTCAAATAAATAACCTGGGCAATCCTGCTGCTTATCTTGCCACTCTGCGAATGTGGACCAGGAAACTGGGGATAAGAAGTGACAAATATGTTGAGTTCATAAAAGAGCATTTCATCATATCATTTATATGTGTGTTTGCAATATTGGTGCTTACAAGCCTGTTGGCCAGTACTATCAGCGGGTCACGTCTTTTCAGAACAGATTTTAATATATTTGCAGTTAGCCTGGTCAATTTCGTGATGCAGTTAATCCTGATAAACTTGTTCCAGATGAACTTTGGCTTTGCTTTCTGGGCAGTGTTCATCTTTACAAGTGTGTTTATGCTGGGTCTTACTTCCGGATTCATAGTTGGAAAAGCGCTAACTATACCACTCAAAATTTTATTAATGCTCAACGTCTTATTGATCGGTTTACTGATCCTGGTATTTAATAGTAAACTGCTTGTGATTACATATTTCGGTTTTAATTTTCTTTTTGCCTTCCTGGAAGGAGCAGTGCTTTCCATCCTGCTGAAAAGAAAATTCAATAAAGAAAAAATAACCAGTGGCAGTACTTTCTATTTCCTGGATTCCTTGGGTGCAACCACAGGCGGACTCTTGGTGGGAGTTATAATTATACCGGTTTTTGGCTTGAAATCGAGTCTGGTATTTCTCAGTTTTTTATTGGTAGTTATTTTTGTTTCCTGTTTTATTAGAGATCGTCAGTCTGCTTAAATAGCTATATTTTTTAGTCTTTCCTTTCTTTGTAGAACCTGTTTTGCGTAATTAGGCGTCCAGTTACTGTATGCACTCAACGCTTTATGAATATTGCCGTTATAGGCTCTGATCTTCCAGGTTAGAACCCTGCAACCCAGAGCAGTGTTGTAATGCGCGTCATAGATCCTGGTTAGATCTACAGGATGTGCTTTCACATTGATCTGAAAATATCCCAGACAACCGGCAGGTGAAACAGCTTTCTGTACGAATTCACTTTCCTGGAAAGCAATGGAAACCAGCAGATCGAAATCGAGGTCGTATTCATAGCCATTATCGTAAATAGCAACAGCCAGCTCATCCAGCTTGGTAATATCCATTTCAGGAAGAAGATGTTTTATCTTATTTTTTATCTTTTTTACTTCTCTTTTCCGTGAACTATCATCAACAGTTATTTTATATTCTACTTTATGAGCAGATATTTTTCTGGTAGTACATCTTTGTAATACAGGCAGGATATCCATAATATTCAAAGAAAGCATCAGGCTTATTCCTGTGAAAGCCTGCATAGCATTAAAGTGCCATTTCTTTTTTTCCATATATTTTACTTTTTCCTTCTTTTAAAAACTTAAAGAAGAACCGAAAATTTTTTTCTATGTAACCTTGTCAAGCATTCTGCATTGAACATGTGAGGTTGAATGAAAAAATAGAAAATTCAATCCCTCCCCCTATGGAATGAATTTCTATAAAGAATCTCTTTTCGAATTCGGGAAGAGGTTCTTTTGTCTTTGCACTCCCTGTCTTTGCGAGGATTCTCATATAGATATTCTTTCAAAGCAATCTCATAAGATCGAGAATTATTACTTAAATAAGATTGCCGCACATCGACATAAGTCGCTGCTCGCAAAGACAAACCACGATTATTATTTCTGTCTTTGCGAGGTATCTTTCCTGCGGCTTCGAACGAAGCAATCTCATTAATAACCAATCTTCAATCACCTGAGATTGCCATAACCTGATAAATCAGGTCTCGCAAAGACAATTCAAGAACTCTCCAGCTTTTCAACATAATTTATTGACATACTGAATATAAGAAAAGAAAAAAAATTAAACACAAAACCTCCTTTTTGTGTCTTAATAGGTGAGAGGATGGAGAGTGGAAAATGACGGATAGGGAATTAATACTGGAATATAGCAATGGGAATCTGGATGCATTCCATAAGTTTTATGATAGGCACAAAGATTCGCTTTATACTTTCCTGCTCAATATGGGCAGAGAAAGTGCTGATGATCTTTTCCAGGAAACTTTCATCAAATTTATCGATGCAGCTTCCAGGCGGGAGATAGAAAATCCCGGAGCTTATCTTTTCCGCATAGCCTTGAACCTGCTGAGAAATAGCAGCCGTCATGAAAAAACCATTTTGCTGGAACCGGATTATGATGTTCCAGACGAAGAAATAGAAGTGGAAAAAGAACCCCCGGTGAGCGAAGCAGAACTAAAGAATTCACTGGTAAAACTGGCAAAAGAAAAACCGGATTTCTATGATGTTCTGCATTTGCATATTTTCGAGAAAATGACTTTTGCCCAGATAAGTAGTTTAAAAGAAAAAAGCCGTGATACCATCGCTTCCCGTTACAGGTATGCCATTCATCACCTGCGGAAAATGCTTCAACCAGGCTTAAAATTAGTTAAAGAGGTGTAAAATGTTGGAAAACCAAATTTATAAAAAGGCATTATATCAAGCTCCTGATAAGCTGGAAGTACAAATACTTCTGCAGGCAGCAGAAAAACTTAACTTTTCAGAAGAAGAAAACGACTGGTTGGAAATTGTCAACTGGATACCCTTCCTGGGTTTTTTCATTTTAATAAGAGATCTGATAAAAGGTAATAGATTCACTATAAGTCCTGCAATTAAAATTTAATAAAGTGGAGAATAAAATGAAAAACGTATTTGCTGAAATGTTTAATAGGAAAGCTTCTGATCCGAAAAATAAACCGGATAAAATTATAGAAGCTATATCATTAAAACCTGGACAGAATATTGCTGATATGGGATCAGGTGGTGGTTATTTTTCTCTAAGATTTGCAAAAATCGTTGGAGAAGAAGGAAAAGTTTATGCAGTCGATACAAATTCACATTTATTAGATTTTGTTAAAAAAAGCGCAAAAGTAAAGGGATTGGATAATGTTATACCAATAACCGCATCTGGTGATAGTTTAGATATTCCTGAAAAAAGTCTGGATTTTATATTTATGCGTAATGTTACCCACCACCTTAAAAATAGAACGAAGTATTTTGAGGATCTAAAAAAATATCTGAAATCAGAAGGTAAGATCATTGTTATTGAATACAGTCAGGGAAAACTTTTTAGTTTCCAGGGTATATTTGGACATTATGTTTTAAAAGAAATTATACAACAAGAGTTGAAGAAGGCTGGATATATATTTAAAAAAAAATTCGATTTCTTACCTGATCAACATTTTACGATATACTCAAAATCATGAAGAAAATTATAAATAAATAAGGAGGATAAAATGAGAACAAAACACAAAAAATTAATTCCACTGTTCATTCTAGGTGGGATCGGTCTTGTATTTCTTTTCGGCTGGATTGTGCAGCTTTTGTGGAATGCAACCATCAGCGAGATATTCGATGTGAAAACACTTACTTACTGGCAGGCATTTATGCTTATCATCTTGTGCAAGATATTGTTCAGCTCACATTATAACGTAAAGGAACATCACAGACCACGCTTTGTCGAGCATCATCTATTCAAAAAGGAAAAAGAGCCGGAACTTGAAGAAAAAGACGAAGAATAAAACGGGCAAGAGCCCGTTTTTTTTATCCTGTCTTTGCGAGGGATCTTTCAGAGGAATTCCATCGAAGCAATCTCATAAGATCAACAATTGTTACTTCACTAAGATTGCCACGATCTGATAAATCAGGTCTCGAAAAGACAAACCACGATTACACTCCATGTCTTTGCGAGTAAAACCTTCTAAGGCATCGAGCGAAGCAATCTCATAAGATCAACAATTACTATTCAAATAAGATTGCCACGATCTGATAAATAAGGTCTCGCAAAGACAAACCACGATTAAACACAATGGATTTGCGAGGCGTGCACAGTTGAGGATAAA
>JACNIV010000053.1 GCA_014382915.1 Candidatus Cloacimonadota bacterium
TTTATAAGTTTTCATGGTTGCTTTTCTGCCTTGAGGAGTTCTATCTAAAAATCCCTCCTGGATGAGGTAGGGTTCATAAATTTCTTCTACTGTACCGGGGTCTTCTCCTATGGCCACTGCCAGCGTTTTAAGACCAACCGGTCCGCCGCCATAGTTTTCCATAATGGTTAGTAGCAGGCGTTTATCCATATCGTCCAATCCGGCATTATCCACCATCAGCATCTTCAGCGCCTTGATGGCTGTTTCCCTGGTGATGGTACCGTCACCTTTGATCTGGGCATAATCCCGTACACGGCGCAGAAGACGGTTTGCCACCCGTGGTGTTCCCCTGCTTCTTCGGGCGATCTCTTTAGTTCCATTCGGTTTAATGGGAATATTCATGAGACCTGCTGAGCGTACTATTATACTCTCGATGCTCTTTACATCGTAATAATCGAGTCGTAAAACCAGACCAAACCGTGACCGAAGCGGAGATGTAAGTAGCCCGGCACGGGTAGTGGCACCAATAAGTGTAAATGGTTCGATATCTATTTTAAGGGAACGGGCGCTGGGTCCGCTGTCTATAATGATCTCCATGCTAAAATCTTCGATAGCAGGATACATATATTCTTCCACCACATGATTCAGTCGGTGTACTTCATCGATGAAAAACACATCGTTTCTCTGCAGATTGGTAAGGATTCCGGCAAGATCGGGAGCTTTTTCCAGAACAGGACCCGAACTTGCTTTAATTTCTACTTCCATCTCGTTTGCTATAATATATGCAAGAGTGGTTTTGCCCAGTCCCGGAGGACCGTAAAGCAGAACATGATCGAGTGGTTCACGGCGGAGTTTGGCTGCTTGAATGGAAATATCCAGGATCTCTTTTATTTGATATTGTCCTACGAATTCATCCAGGGTTTTCGGACGCAGGCTTCTATCAAATGCTTTTTCGTCGATTTGTTCGACGGGGTCGGTTATGCGTTCTAACATTTTCTATCCTCTTATATTTTTATAAAGAAGCAGTACGATAAGACCGGTTATAACTATTTTAAAGAAGAGAAATATAAATGAAATGGATTCTACCGTAGCAAATACTCTTGAAAAAATCACCCAGATATAGATCAACTGTCCGATAATAATTCCAAATCCAACTATCCACATAGAGATCGAGATGCTCTTTGTTTCCTTATCTTCAAGCTGCTCTTTGTTAAGCGGCCAGGCACTGAAGATAGCTCTGCTAAGCATATATCCACCACCGATGATTAAGATAGCCATCAATCTTGGAAGTATCATTTCTCCTCCGTTTTACAAAACCTTCGGAATGGTTCTGTATAATTATCCTTACGAAGGTTAAGAAAACCCCTCTTAATCTCCCCTTGTGAAGGGGAGCAAATCATTCGCAAGCTAACTGAATTACCTTTAGCTGGAAATCGCTTTTTATTGCAAGCGATTTCTTATGTATGGTGGGCAATTGCCCACCGCGTGTACCATTTGAGTTTCTTTGGTGGGCAATTGCCCACCTTACTCTTTGTATGGTATTTTTATCTCACTCCCCCATTCAATATCATAAATATCTTCTTTTACAAAGTCATAGAAGGAAGAATTTTTCCAATCTTGTACAGACTTTACCCAACCGTGTTTTACCGGATTGTAATGTATGTAATCTGTGTAAATGGCTAATTCTTTATCATCTCTAATTGTATGTTCATAATATCTTCTTTGCCAAATACCTTTTTCTCTTTTCTTTTGTTTGCTAATAGATAATGACTTTCTTTCGACAAATTTAGTATTTATATTCTTAGAAAAATGCCATTTCATTGAGCCAATAATCTTGGGATATTCATAAATATCATTCATTTCTAAAATCAGATGTATATGATCTGGTAAAACACAATAAGCAAATATATTAAATTTAAATTTCTCTTTTGCAATCTTCCAGCTTTCTTGAAGAAGTTTAAAATTATTAATCAAAATTGACCTTCTTTTGTAAGTATTAATTGTTATAAAAACAGGATGATTTTGAGCATACATTCTTTTATAATTCGGCAAAATTACCTCGTATTACCTCGTATGGTGGGCAATTGCCCACCTTACATTTTG
Source organism: Candidatus Cloacimonadota bacterium (assembly GCA_014382915.1). Taxonomy (GTDB): domain Bacteria; phylum Cloacimonadota; class Cloacimonadia; order Cloacimonadales; family TCS61; genus JACNIV01. The sequence continues at coordinate 2,083 of JACNIV010000053.1, forward strand.
ATTGCTATCGTAGCCGGACTTTTTCTACCAATGACAGGACCATCCAGCACTTTAAAGCCTGCTGCGACCATGTTTTGTCGAACAGATATTGCACAACTGTAGGTACTCAGTTTTGCTCCCGGTTTCATTACATTGTATACTTTTTGGAATACTTTCCTGCTCCACATTTCGAGTTGTTTGCCGGGAGAGAAGGGATCGAAGAAAACACGGTCAAAATTATCTCTGGGAAGCGAGTCGAGTGAAACAAGAGCATCTCCTATGATCAATTTGATTGTATTATTATTATCATCGGTTATTTTCAGCTTTTCAGCTAAATTTCGAAAATAAGTAAATTCTTTTTCGATTTCGGATGGGACTTCCAATTCTTTAATTGCTTTTATGATCTCTATGTCATTTTCCAGACCAACAATTTGTAAATTTTTGTGCTTTTTTGTGGCTATTATAGAATTGTATCCGAGTCCGAAACAGAAATCCAGAATGTGGAATCCATCTTTTACACCAATGGCATTCACATGTTTTTCAAAAGCTTCTTCCAAAGCACCGGAAATGGTGTGATAATGCTCTTGATATTTTTGGTTAAAAACTGTATAAGAGCCGTCTTGTGTTTTGATGAATTGCATATTATTTCTGTTGTAGAATAAACTCAATGCTCTTTTCTGCAATGAGCTCTTTATCGTAATCCATTGTTGCTACATGATAGGAATTTTCCAGCCAGATAAGTTCCTTTTGGGAAGAACCGATTTTTTTGAGTGTGTATAGTGCGCTTACACGGGGAATTACGTGATCTTCTTTTGATTTGAATATGAGAACAGGCTGTTTGGTTTGTTCTAGATTTTTACGGACGATTTTGAGTAAACGCAGCATTTGATAGACGCCGGTTGTGGGAGTTCGTTCGTAGGCGATCTCTTTTTCATTCGGGTCTTTTATATCGGAAGCTATAGCGGAAGTGGACGGAATAAAAAAGCGAATAATGGGAACGAACCAGAATTTTGGATGAGTGAATTTACAGGCATTATTAATAAGAATGATCCCTGATATTTCGGGATGAAGCTGTGCAATACGCAATGCTAAAGCACCTCCCAGCGAAAGTCCGCAAACACAGATATTGGATGTTCGGGATTGAAGTATTTGCAGGGATTTTTGTAATTCTGCAATCCAATCTTGATAGCTGGTTTTGTTCAAGTTCTGCCAGGTTGTACCATGACCGGGTAGGGAAGGTAATTCCACGTGGAAACCTGCTTCGCTGAATTGTTGGGCAAGATACATCATGCTGGAAGTGGTGGATGTAAATCCGTGGATCAGCAGTACGCCAATATCTTTATTTCCCATGTGGGAGTAAGGCTGGTTGAATTCTTTCAGATCCATTGTTTACTCCTTCATTTTTCTGAATATTTCTTATAACCAATCTTTAGATCGCATTACAGCTTTCTGCCATTTTGAATATTCAGCCTGCCTTGTTTCTTCTTTCATGGACGGCATCCAGGTTTTACCTGCCCGCCAGTTTATTGCCAGAGCATCAATGTTTTTCCAGAATCCTACTGCCAGCCCGGCGGCATAAGCTGCACCCAGGGAAGTTGTTTCGGTTATAATGGGACGAATAACTTCCACATTTAAAATATCCGATTGAAACTGCATGAGAAGATCATTAGCCGTCATCCCGCCATCCACTTTCAGTTTTTTCAATTGCAATCCGGAATCTTTCTGCATAGCATCGAATACTTCTCTGGTCTGAAAAGCAGTTGCTTCCAGAATAGCTCTGGCGATATGCTTTTTATTAATATAATGAGTAAGACCGATCATTAAACCCCGTGCATTACTGTTCCAATGAGGAGCAAAAAGTCCTGAAAAAGCAGGAACAAAATAGAGTCCACCGTTATCTTTTACTCCGGAAGCAAGGATTTCAATTTCCACCGATTCAGTGATCAAACCAAAATTATCGCGGAACCACTGAACAAGAGATCCTGCCATGGCAACAGAACCTTCCAATGCATACTTAGCCGGTTCCTTACCTATCTTACAGGCAACAGTCGTGAGTAAGCCGTGACGGGAATGAACAATTTCCTCTCCGGTGTTAACAAGCAGGAAACAACCTGTACCATAGGTGTTTTTTGCTTCTCCTTTGCGTGTGCAATTTTGTCCGAAAAGAGCAGCTTGTTGATCTCCCAGGCAACCGCAAACAGGAATTTTCCCTGCGAAGGGTCCACTATCCGATGTATATCCGAAGGTATTACTATCTGATGAAGGACGGATTTCAGGTAAAATACTTTCCGGGATTCTCATAATTTTGAGTATTTCGGAATTCCAGTTCAGGGTTTCCAGGTTCATCAGCATGGTGCGGCTGGCATTGGTAACATCGGTGATGTGTTTTCCACCTTGCGAACCTCCCGTTAGATTCCAGATAAGCCAGGAATCGATCGTACCGAAAAGCAGTTCTCCTTTTTGAGCTGCTTTTTTCAGGTCTGGAATATTTTCTAATAACCATTTTATTTTGGGTCCCGAAAAATATGTAGCAGGAGGTAATCCTGTTTTATGCCTAAAAAAATCCTCACCGTATTCTAAGGTTAATTCTGTGCAGATTGCATCTGTGCGAATATCTTGCCAGACGATAGCATTATAATAGGGAATACCGGTTTTCGGATTCCAGAGAACAGTAGTTTCCCGTTGGTTCGTAATTCCCAGGGCAGCTATTTCTTCTGCATTGATATTGGTTTTTTTCAATGTTGTTGAAATTACTTTCTTGGTATTTTCCCATATTTCCAGCGGGTCATGTTCCACCCAGCCGGGTTTGGGATAGAATTGTTTATGTTCAAGCTGATGAGAAGCGATGGTCTTACTTGTGTGATCAAAGAGAATAAAACGCGTACTGGTAGTTCCCTGATCAATGGCACCGATGTATTTTTTTCCCAATGTTATTTCCCCTTTCTGCGATAACGGAACAAACGATGCCAGAACAGAGATCGATTTTTATTTTCAAACATAGAATAAGGAATAGCTCCTTTACTAACCACTCGCACATCTTCGATCGTATATAAAGCATTGGGATTATGTTTTTTCACTTCTTTAATAACAGAATTAATATCTTTACGACGAATTGGAAGGAAAATTATCTCAACATCTCCGCTATTTGCTTTTGCCGGTACATTAGTAACACTATAGCCAAGGGAACGATATTTGGTTATCAGTTCGTTTGCCTTTTTGCGTGTGATAATCCTGAAAAGAGTAATTCCTAGTGCCAGTTTGTTTTCCAGATAAATTCCTACAAAATTACCCACAGCAAAACCTGCAGCATAAGCCAGATAATTTAACGGCGAACTGAGGTTACTTATAATCTGACTGATCACGATCAACCAGATCAATATCTCAAAAAATCCTACTATCGGAGCCAGATACCGCATTCCTTTATTTACAAAGATAATGCGGAGCGTTCCCAGGCTCACATCAACTATACGGGAAAAAAAGATTAGAAGAGGAAGGATCAGTTGAAAATTCTGTCCGCTAAAAAGTTCTGTTATATTCATGTTCAATACTCCTTAATTTTTTTTGGATTAGAGGGTATTCATTTTTTTATAATATTCAAAATATCTCTTTCACTGCTTTCAGATAAGCCTGGTAAATTTCATCATTGAAACAAACAAGAATGATCTTCTGCATTATAGAATTCGTATTCAGGAAATTTTTGATCTCTTGTATTGCGATCATTGCAGCTTTTTCAATTGGGAAACGATAAACACCCGTGCTGATAGCAGGGAATGCAATGGTGTGAATATTGTTTTTTACTGCCAGTTCAAGACTATTTTTGTAGCAGCTTGCCAAGAGTTCACCTTCTTTGCTTTTTCCTCCATGCCATACCGGACCTACTGTATGGATCACATATTTTGCAGGCAAATGAAAACCTTTTGTTATTTTTGCCCCACCTGTGGGACAACCGCCTAAGTTACTGCATTCTTGCTGAAGTTCCACTCCTGCCACACGATGTATCGCTCCATCCACACCGCCACCGCCAAGCAGAGATGTATTGGCTGCATTTACTATAGCATCTACCTTCAAGGTAGTGATATCTCCTTTGATTATCTGAAGTTGGTTTAACATTGCTTTGTTTCTTTTATTGTATTGTTCCAGACCCCGCATTCCTTTACGCGTTATGCGGTATCTCTGGTTTGAACTGCCGGGTTTTTCCGGGATCGTGTAAACAAGAAATTTCTTAGTACGCAAAGATACAACAGCTCGTTTCAAGTTTCCGGATTTTCCTGTTCTGTGTAAGTACTCTGCTATTTCTTTGCTGGAGAGTGGTCTTGCTGCACATGCTACTAAGATTTTATTGTGAAGTTCTACCAGCGAGGGTGGACCCCATTCGGGGGTTTTTTCAAATTCAGGTGTAACGATCTGTCTAATATCAAAAGGATGTGATTTTGGAACACTTCT
>JACNIV010000054.1 GCA_014382915.1 Candidatus Cloacimonadota bacterium
TGATAATAATAAAGCAGCTTAAAGTACAACCTGCAGGTTGCTCTTTAGGGAGAAAATACAAAAAATGTGTCAACCGTATTTAGGACTGGACATAGTGTCATTCCTATGAAAATGGGAATCCCTTAAAAAAGGAAAGAGATGAAATTCCAAATTTCAAATAGCAGAGTTCAAACTTGTTTAAGGTATTTGTAATATGTGATTTATATATTGCATTACGAAAGAGACTTTCGTAATAAGCAATATATCATTCCCATGAAAATGGGAATCCATGAAAAGGAAAGAATTATGAAAAACAAGATCGATATTCAGAGTCAGGAAGATAAAAGAAAAGTAACGATAGATAAAGTAGGTGTAAAAAATGTGCGCTACCCGATAATTGTGGAAGATCGTGAAAATGGCATACAAAACACAGTAGCAGATCTTGACCTGTTCGTGGAACTACCACACCGGCACCGTGGTACCCACATGAGCAGATTCCTGGAAGTATTGAACCATTTTCATAAAGAGAATTTTATCAACAAACTTCACGAATTTTTGCAGGATCTGAAAAAAGCATTAAATGCAGATGCTTCTTATATAACCATGAATTTCCCGTATTTTATGAAGAAAAAAGCACCCGTTTCAAAAACTGAATCTTTACTTTCCTACAATTGCTTTTTTGAAGCTTCCCTGAAAAAAGACTTTCGTCTGGTCATCGGGGTGGAAGCACCAGTTACTACGCTGTGTCCCTGCTCTAAAGAGATCAGTGATTATGGTGCGCACAGTCAGCGATCGAATGTTATTGTCAAGCTTACTTTTAATAAGTTCATCTGGCTGGAAGAGATCATCGAGATCATCGAATCCAGTGCCAGTAGTGAAATATATCCACTGCTAAAAAGAGAGGATGAAAAATATGTAACCGAAAAAGCTTATGACAATCCTGCTTTTGTAGAAGATATTGTGCGTGAAATAACATTGAAATTGCAGAAAGATGAACGCGTTGAATGGTTCCGGGTAGAATCGGAAAACCTGGAATCCATTCATCAACACAATGCGTATGCCTGCGTGGAAAGGAATAAAAAAGAAAAATGAATGTAACTTCTACAACACTTGAAAATGGTTTTAAAATAATTTTTGCTTCAGACAATTCAAATCCCCTGGTCTGTTTACAGCTTTATGTTCGCATGGGTTCTGCCTGGGAAAAGAAGGAAGAAGCAGGATATTCACATTTCACTGAACATCTGGTTTTTAAATCTACTCAAAAATTTCCTCAAAATTCCATTATGGAAAGAGTAACTTTTCTGGGAGGTTCCATTAATGCCTATACAGAATATGATACTACCTGTTTCTATATTACAATACCTTCTTCATTTACAAAGGAAGGCATCGAGATTCTTTCGGAATTGGCTATTCACGCTAATTACAACCAACATGATTTTACCTTTGAGAAGAAAGTCGTAATTGAAGAATTAAAACAATTTCAAAACGATCCAGAAGATGCTTTTATCGAATATATTGCACAACATTATTTCCAGAAAAATCCCTACAGGAATCCTATTATCGGGAATCTTGAATCGATCTTTAAAGCTACACCGGAAGAACTGAAAGATTTTTACAAAAAATATTATTCGCCAGAGAATACTTTTCTGGTAGTAAGCGGAGATATCAGTGAAGAGAAAGTTCTGAATGAAGTGGAAAGATATTTTAGAAATTGGCAGAAAGTTAAATGCCATAAACCTCCAAAATTCATAGAGGATTTTAGAGTAGAACCTGCTATTTATTCCTATAAAAAGAAAATTTCCAACGATATGGTGGCTTTTGTGCTGCCCGATCTTTCCGAAACCAATCCAGATTCTTATGCCTTATCCCTGGCAATTAAAGCTTTTACTATCGGGAAGAACTCCCGGCTTTACACAAGGCTTTTCAATGAAGAGAAGCTCATAGACGGCTTAAAAGTTCATTCATTGAGCGGTAAAAATGATGGTGCTTCCATAATTCTGGTAATGCCCAAACAGAACGCAGACCTGATGGATATCTGCCGCATCTTCCTGGAAGAATTGGAAATGCTCAATCGTTTTAGTTTGAATGAAATAGAGTTGGAAGATAACAAAAAAGAATTGATCTTTTACTTTCGTTATGCTTTTGAATATGTAGAGACGCTAGCTGCCAGCCTGGGAAGTGAAGAAGTTCTTACGGGATTTGAGAACCTATTTGAATATCCTGATATTATTCAGAAATTAGAGAAAGCAGATATTCAGAAAGTAATTTCAAAATTTTTAAATAAGGATCGTTTGCATATCTTTCATTGCGGATGCAGGAAATTTCCGCAAGAAAAAATCGCAAAACTACTGAAATCCATCCCTGCATCTTTGATGAAAACAGTACCGCAGAAAGATTTCTTTGAAACTGAACTTGAAAATGGCATGAAGATCCTATTGAAAAAAGTTAAGGGTAAACCCACCATCGGTGTATCTCTTTCCTATGAAGTATCTCAACTGAATGAAAGCAGTGAAAATCGAGGGATAAACCTGTTGACTTCAGGTTTAATGCTCTACGGAAATAAAAAAAGAAATTATCAACAGTTTTTGAACTATTGCACTTCCAACGGTATTCAATTTAGTATCAATCCGCAGATGGAAACCACTACTGTACGACTGAAATGTTTTAGTGAAATGTTGCTAGTAAGTATGGAATTGCTTTCTGAGGTTGTATTAACTCCTTCATTCCCTTCCGATTATTTCCATAATCTGCAGCAAACTTACATTAGCAGTTTGGATAGAGTACATGACTTTCCAAATCAATATGCTGTGAAACTTTGGAAGGATATGATCTTCGGTAAGAACAGCAACATGATAAACCGGACCGGTTCTAAAACTTCCATCAGAAATATTAGTATGAAGCAGATAAAAAATTGGTATGAAACGCATTACAATCCCCAGAACATGTCCCTGGCTTTAGTTGGTGATTTCGATTTTGAAAATGTGCTTCGAAATTGCGAAAAACTATTTGTAAGTTGCAAAAAAACATACAAGCATTCTGTTCAAAAACCCATGATAGAAGCTAATAAAATAAGATGGAAACGTACCAGGAAAGGTTTGGATCAATCGGTTATTATCCTGGGTGGATACGGATGTAATGTGCGTGAATTTGACAAGAACACCGCCTTTCATGTATTGGCACAAATAATTGGCGGAGATACGAATTCTATTCTATTCAACGAATTAAGAGAAAAAAGAGGGCTGGCTTATTCTGTAGAATTTAATCTGTATTCTATTCGTTCCACCGGATATTGGGCTGCTTCCGCAATTGTAGATAAAAGCAGGGAAAAAGAATCCATTGAACTTATCTGTTCACTTTTACAGGATATTAAGAAAAATGGTATTTCCGGAAAGGATCTTGAAAAAACAAAGAATTATATTCGCGGTCAACAGTTAATGGATGAAGAGAGCATGCTGAATCAGGCACAAACACTCTCCATCCTGGAAGCGATAGGTTTCGGTTATAAATATCACCTTGGCAGGGAAGAGCGTTTGAAAAAAGTAAATTTGAAAGCTCTTCATGAAATTGCTGAAGAGTATTTTAATGAAAAAGATTATTATATTCACATACTATCATAATAGAAAAAATTTTGAGGAAGATTATAGTGAAATTCCAAATTTTTGTGTTACGAAAGAGACTTTCGTAACAAGCAATAAAATCTCGTCTTGCTTTTCTTATGTTCCCTCTATTTGATGGAAGAGAGGGACAGCAGGGTGAGTTTAAGGAAGATAATGAACACAAAATTCAGATTTAAAAAGGAAGACAGAATTATCGTCCTTACCGGTGCTGGTATCAGTGCTGAATCCGGTTTGAAAACATTCCGCGATCATAATGGTTTGTGGGAAGAACACCGCGTAGAAGAAGTAGCAACACCACAGGCTTTTCAGAAAAATCCGGAAATGGTTTGGAGATTCTACAAGCAGCGTTATTTTCAATTGGACGAAGTTAAACCCAATTCCGGACATTATGCTTTAAAAGAACTGGAAGAATACCTGGGAAAGAATTTTTTCATTATCACCCAGAATGTAGATGGGTTGCACAGACAGGCTGGTAATGAAAGAGTTCTGGAGATGCACGGTTCTCTGCAACAATGTTTTTGCAGTAAATGTTATGCTCATTTCAAAATGAGTGAGGTCGATTTAGAACCTGCTGTTCCACAATGTGGCAGTTGCGGGGGAACGCTTAGACCGGATATCGTCTGGTTTGGTGAAATACCATACTTTCTGGATGAAATTGATAGAATACTCAAAAAAGCGAATTATTTTCTGGTAGTGGGAACAAGTGGTTCCGTACAACCAGCTGCCAGCCTTGTTTATCTTGCAAAAAGGTATGGTGCAGCTACCATCGGTGTAAATTTGGCAGAACCAGAAAATATGCATTACATTGATGAATTTCACAAAGGAAGATCGGGGGAAATACTTCCTGGCTTGGTGGAAAAGTGGATTGGATGATCACTTTACAACATCTTCTTGCATTGATTCTTGGGGGAGATGTAGGAAAGTTTGGTTTAAGAAAAGATGAAAGAAACTTTCCCAAAGCCGGTCGGAAGATTTTCAGGGAAAGAGCTTTTGGAAAGTAGTAGAGAGATCTATTATGAAATATCAAGATGAAGAAATCTATCACATCTACAACAGGGGATGTGATAAAAACATAATTTTTTTCAATGAAAGAAATTATAAATTCTTAATTCGAAAAATGAAACATAATTCAGAAAAATTTAATGTTAAAATTATAGTTTTTTGTTTGATGCCCAATCATTATCATTTTTTATTGAAACAAAATACAAATGGTTCCATTTCAAATTTTCTTAAATCAACTTTTACTTCTTACTCTTTAGCTGTTAATAAAGAACAAAAAAGAAGCGGTACATTATTTGAAAGTATACCACAGTTTATTCTAATTAATAAAATAGAATATTTGCAATATCTATTTTGGTACATTCATTATAATCCTGTGAAGTTAGGTTTAGTAGTAAAACCGGAAGATTGGTCGTTTTCAAATTACCTTGAATGCATTGGCAGAAGAAATTTATATCCTTTTGATTTCGATTTCGTTATCGAGTTATTTGGTTCCCAAGATAATTATAAAGAATTTATGGAAAAATTCGCTGAAGATAATAGATACAATCTTGATTATGAGAAGTATATAATTGAAAAATTCTATTAGCAAGATATTACTTTACAACATCTTCTTGCATTGATTCTTGGGGGAGATGTAGGAAAGTTTGGTTTAAGAAAAGGTGAAAGAAACTTTCCCAAAGCCAGTTGGTAGATTTTCAGGGAAAGAGCTTTTGGAAAGATATGGGAAGAGAGTATTTGTATGATAAAAAACATTAATATCGGCATCGATCTTGGATCAAGAACAGCCAAAATCGTTGTTCTGAATTCAAATGAGATTATCCATTCCAATGTAATGGATACCGGGGTGAATCCAAAAGTAACATCAGAAAAAATATTCGAACAGGCTTTGAAAGATTCAAGTCTAAAAAAAACTGATATCGGGAAAATATATTCTACCGGTTACGGACGCAACATAGTTCCTTTTGCAGATAAAGTTATTTCCGAAATATCCTGTCATGCCCGGGGAGTGAATTTTTTATTTCCAGATGCCAGAACAATAATCGATATCGGGGGACAGGATTCCAAGGTCATACTGATTGGTAATAACGGTAAAGTAAGCGATTTTGCTATGAACGACAAATGTGCCGCAGGAACGGGTAAATTCCTGGAAGTAGTGGCAACTACACTGGAAACTACAGTAGATGAACTGGGAGAATTATCAGCACGATCTAAAGAAGAGTTTGACATCAATAGTACTTGCGTGGTATTTGCAGAATCGGAGATCATCGGTATGATAGCACAAGGTAAAACACCTGAGGATATCACACGGGCAGTACATCATTCGATTGCCAGAAGAACAAAGAATCTTGTCTCTCAATTACATTGGCAGAAGCCGGTAGTTTTCACAGGAGGGGTAGCTTTGAATAGTGGAATGCAGACAGCACTCGCTGATATTTTGAAAACAGATATGATCATTCCGGAGAACTCTTTTATTACCGGTGCATTGGGTGCTGCATTGTTTGCATTGGAAGGCTTATAATGAAAAAAGCATGGATCTTATTTTTATTCTTATTCCTGACTTTAAACCTGTTTTCCCAGATTTCACGATCAGGAGAACAAAAAAATCCGGATGATATCAAATACAGGATTGAACTGATCAAATTCTACCTGGATCACAATGAATATGACCTGGCGATCTCTTACATCGATTCCACTCTGGAAGAAGCTATCAATAAAGACACACTTTATTATATGAAAGGACTTGCCTGCAAAGGTATAAAGGATTGGGATAAAGCTTCCGATTCTTTTGCGGAAACATTCATTCGCAGCAATGATCCGCAGTTGAACATCATGGCAGAGAAGGAATTCAAGCAGGCTCTGGAAACATTATCGCCCGTGCATGCTATCGAAAAGATCTCCTAT
>JACNIV010000055.1 GCA_014382915.1 Candidatus Cloacimonadota bacterium
TTTCATATAATTTTTATAAAATCTAATGTTTATTTAACTTATTTATTGTCAAATTAAAAAGTATCTAAGTGTCTTAGTACGTTTAAAGTTAAGAAATATGGATTCCCGTTTCCGTCAAAAGCCGGACACAGTGCACGGGGATGACAATTTATTAAAACATCTTCCTGCCAGCCACCATGGCAGATATTATCTCCACTTCCTCATTTACATAAATGAGTTTGGATAGCAGTTCACTGCAGTTGTATTTATTTTGATCAGGGTTTTTTATGAATACCAGGTCGGCATCTTTGCCTTCTTCTATAGAACCGATGATATCTTCCTTTCCCAGCACTTTAGCACCGCCCAGCGTAGCATAATAAAATGCTTCCTGCGGAGATACAACATAATCGTTCTGGCGAAAGCTGCACATCTTCATTACATTCAGCATACTGAGCGAAGTACCGCCTGCCACATCGGAAGCCAGGGCAAGATCTATACCTGCTTCCTGCAAACGCTTCAGAGGAAACATACCACTTTTAAGGAAGAAATTGGAATCTGGACAGTGAGCAACTTTACTTTTGGTTTCACGCAGGATATCGATTTCATTATCATCCACGTGGAGCACATGACCCAGGATGGTTTTGGGTCCCAGAAGATTATATTTCCGGTAAATAGCAGTATAGCTTTCACAATCAGGGAAAAGCTGGAGAGTAGTTTTTATTTCTTCATGATTTTCAGAGAGATGGGTTTGAATAAACGCATCATTTGCTTTTGCAAAATCACCTATAAGCTGCATTAATTCGGCGGAACTGGTAAGCGCAAATCGGGGAGAAAAAACATATTCCAGCAGATCGGTCTTTTTATTCCATTTTTCAAAGAGTTCCACACTTTCCTTAAAAGATGTGTTTGTATTTTCTTTCAGGAAATCAGGGCAACCGGAATCCATCATGGTTTTACCGATGACAGCACGTACTCCCAAATTCTGTGCAACTTCAAATGCAATATCACATGCCTGTTTTAAAGGAGCTGTGTAAATAACAGAAGTAGTAGTTCCCTTTTTTATGGAATCACGGAAAAAATCCTGAGCAACTTTTCTGGCGAAGTCCGGTTCTTTCGAGCGGAATTCTTCAATAAAAGTATAGGTATTCAACCAGTGCAGCAGGGTTGGGCTGTGCGAACCGCGAATATAAAATTGTGATAGATGCACATGTGTGTCTATGAATCCTGGAATGCAGATCAAATCTGAATGATCGATAAAATCGTGACTGAGAGTTGCTTTGGAAATGGAACTTATTTTACCCCTGGAAATTGAAATAAAAACTTCAGGTATGAATTCGGCTTTTTGTTGAGAAACAGGATTCAGAATATTGGTCTTAATTATCATTTTTTTTTTCACCAATATATTTCATTTCCAGTTTTAGAATCTTTACATCGGAAACCTGCAGAATTGTTATGTTCCACTTATTTATAGTAAGTTTGGTATTCTGGCGGGGGATTTTTTCCAATTTATTTATGATGAGCCCGGCAATAGTTTCATAATCACCTTCCGGCAGGTTCATTTCATATTCATCATTCAGAAAATCGATCTCAACGAAACCCTGTACTTTGTAATGATTTTCTCCTATCTTTTCCACTTCCATGGGAGCGGTGGTATCATATTCATCTTCGATCTCACCGACGATTTCTTCCAGGATATCTTCGATAGTAACGAGTCCGGCGGTTCCACCAAAGGAATCAACGATAATAGCCATACTATTTTTATTTGCCTGCATCTCGGCAAGCAGATTATCCACATCCATAATTTCCGAAGCAAAGAAGGCTTCCCTCACAAAGTCAGAAGCTTTCATTTTACCCACAGTATCCTTTTTAATCAGGTCATAAATAATCAGGATACCGATAATATGATCGAGATCTCCATCGTAAACAGGGAACCTGGTAAAACCTTTTTCTTTGGCAATGGATATCACTTCATCTATGGGAGTATCTTTTTCAAGTGCAACGATCTCGGTACGGTGAATCATAACATTTCCTGCATCCAGTTCTGTAAATTCAAGGGCTTCTTCCAGCATATCACGTTGATCTTCATGCAATACACCATCATCTTTTGTTTCTGCCAGCATGTAAGAAAGATCCACGCGCGTTAAAATATGGAAACCGTTCTTTTCTGATAACTTGAACAATCTGGCCAGAAGAGAGTTCAATAGAGATACAAGTTTTATAAAAGGCAACAGAATAAGGCTGAAGATCCTGAGAAATGAAAATCCACGCGCAACAAGTTTATTGGGATTTTCCCGGTATAACGCCTTGGGAATGATCTCGGCAAAGACCAGAATAAAACCTGCAATGATTAATGTGGCAGCACTTTCAGAAATATGAAAAGTATTTTTCTGTTTAAAGATGTTTATCAGAAAAATAGAAAGTGAGGTAACTATGACAATAGAAATATTTGTTCCGAAAAGGGTAGTACCAAAAAGTTTATCCGGGTTTTCCAGGATATGCAATATCTGTTTTTTCCTTTTGCTTTTCTTGGCTTCTTGTTCCATTTTCATCCGGTCAATAGAGATAAGTCCTGTCTCTATTCCGGAGAAAAAAGCAGCCAGAAAGAAAAATATGATAATTATAAAAAGAGTAAAAATCCACATTTTAATTATTTACAATCTCGTTTTTATATGCCACTTTCAAGGCATTTATGAATACATCGATTTCACCGAGCAATATGTTGTTTAGTTTGTAAGATGTCAAATTTATTCTGTGATCGGTCACCCGGGACTGGGGAAAATTATAGGTTCTTATCTTAGCACTGCGGTCACCGGTTCCTACCTGTGATTTACGGGAAGCCGATATTTCAGCCTCATGTTTAACAATTTCGATATCGAGCAATCGCGAACGTAAAACCTTCATTGCTTTATGTTTATTTTTTAACTGTGATTTTTCATCCTGGCAGGTTACAACTAATCCTGTAGGAAGGTGGGTAATGCGCACGGCAGAATCGGTAGTATTCACACTTTGACCGCCATGCCCGGAAGACTTGTAAACATCGATCTTCAAGTCATTGGGATCGATCTCGATCTCCACTTCATCTGCTTCGGGAAGAACAGCTACAGATATAGCCGAGGTATGAATACGACCTTGAGATTCGGTTGCGGGAACCCGCTGCACACGATGGACACCACTCTCAAAACGCATGGTACCGTAAATATGATCACCGGAAAGAGAAAAGATGATCTCTTTAAATCCACCGACTCCGGTTTGGCTTGATGAAAGCACAGAAAGTTTCCAACCTTTTTTCTCAGCAAAATAAGTATACATCCTGTAGAGGTCTGCTACAAACAGTGCTGCTTCTTCTCCACCGGTTCCTGCCCTTATCTCAACTATAACATTTTTTTCATCGTTAGGATCTTGGGGAGATAGTAAGTCTTCCAACTCTTCTTTTTTCTGCCCGATCTCTAATTGTATTTCGGTGTTTTCTTCCAATGCCAGATTTTTCAGTTCTTCATCTTCTGTCTGTTTTATTAATTCATTATTATCGGTCACCGTTTGCTCAAGTTCAATTATCAAGTTGTAACATTGCAGGATCTTTTCAAGTTCTTTATATCGTTTGGATATTTTGCTATAATAGCGCCTGTCAGTTATTTTGACAGGATCATAGATCTCTTTTTCCAACTGTTTATATTCAGTTTGAAGTGATAGTATCTTCTCTTTTGAGATCATTACTTATCCTCATTCTCGATGAACTTAACGTTATTATAGTCTGAGATATCCATCTCTAATGCGCATTTCATGGCTACCACGGCTATTTCGATCTGCTCGTCATCAGGCTGCTGAGTGGTGATCTTTTGCAATGCAAGTCCGGGAGCGGTCATTAGTTTAACAAGCGGATGATGTATGTTTTTACCGGATAATTTCAATACTTCATAGGAAACACCAGAGATAAACGGAAGCATCAGGAAATGATAGCCAAGCCGTAACAGGACGGATGGAACTCCAAAGAAATAGGCAAAGATCGTATCTACGATCGAGAAAATAAGGATAGCAATAAGCAGCACAAAAAACATAAAGCTGGTTCCGCAGCGAGGATGTAGTGTTTTAAATTGCTGTACACTCTGCGGAGTAAGATCACTCCCTTTCTCGTAGGCAAATACCGATTTATGTTCCGCTCCATGATATTCGAACAACCTGTGCACATCTTTCAGCCTGCTGATTATCCACACGTACAAAACAAAGAAAATGATGCGGATAGAACCGGCAAAGAGGTTAAAATATACATTTTCTTTTCCCAGCTTCATCCATTCCGCTATCTGGTATGGAAGAAAAGCAAAGAGAAGAAATGCCAGCCCAAAAGCAAAAATATAACCCAGAATTTCTTCCATTTTCTGGTGTGATTCCGATTTCTTTTTCTTCTTTTTATTAGATTTATTTTCTTCTTCTTCCCAATCCAGTTCGGCACGTGATGCAGAAAAATTTAAAGTTTTGATGCCTATTACAAGCATTTCGATAAGAGATACAAAACCGCGGATTATAGGTAAACTATAAAAACCCTTGCTCTGTGTTTTGCTGATGAATTTTTCTTTCTTCAGCTCAATGGAGTTATCTTTACGTCGAATAGCTGTTGCCAGGTATTGTGGTCCGCGCATAAGCACACCTTCGATAACCGCCTGACCACCAACTTGAATTTGTTTTTTTGTTTCTTTCATTAATTGTTCCCAAAAAAAACGCACCACAACAAATGTAAGAGTAGTTGTGGTGCAGAATGTGTTTGAATTTCTATTTTTCTTTGTTAAGATTGTATCTTTGGTTGAATTTTTCTACACGACCCTGTTTGGAAACAGATCTTTGTTTCCCTGTGTAAAAAGGATGACAATTAGAGCAAATTTCAACCTTCTTGATCCCGGGACTTGTAGACCTTGTTTCAAAGGTGTTTCCGCAAACACAGGTAACCGTTACCTTTTCATATTTCGGGTGAATTCCATTTTTCATCTCTATCTCCTGCTACAAATAATAACCAATAAACTACAGGAAAGCACTATTTTTTTTCTAAGGTTATGCTGTCAACAGATTTATGCTTTTCAGGCATTCTCAAAAAAAATTGAAAGTCATTGTGTTCTTATTAAAAAAAGAAATAAGATGATTTTTCACATGGAGATTGGCAAGTATTGATCTTCATTTCTTTTGTACCGACAAAAGAAACCCGTCTAAGCCGGACAGGCTCCGCAAAGAATCCTCCTCCGCTAAAGCTACGGCGGACAAGAAACTCCTGGCGAATATAAATTACTAAAATTGGTAAGCACCACTAGAAAATCTTAACTCGTTATTTGTTCATTCTGGTTACCAAGCCCCAGCTTGGTAACCTCTAAAAAAGAAATACGTATCAAAGCCAGTCTCCGTAAACTACGCCCCGACAGGCTGGGGCTTTGATACGAGAGAGTAGAAAACAACTCAAACAGAAGATTTTTCTTAACGCTTGCTTATTACCAATTTCTTAACGTAATTCATATTATGCCGATTTTAAGAAAAAGAATGTACTTCAAATTATAATAGTTATCTATTTTTCCACGATGAACAAAATTAATATTATATAGAATCTCTTTGCAACTAATTTTTAATGGCTTTCTTGTTTTTCAGTTTATCTGCAATTCCTGAACGGACGCTACAGTAACATTTGCTCCTGCTCTGCGAAGTGTATCTATGATGCCAACAGCTTCCAGTTTTTCCGTACCGTTTGCAATGGGGACGAGAACTTTCTTAGTCATTTTTTTCTGAAATTCGTTTTTTCTTGAATATAATTTGAATGAGTATGCTTAAACCCCAGAGAATGAGTATAAGCGGGAAGATACTAACCGGTCGTCCCAGAAAAGCACACAATCCGGCTATGATGGCGATAATACCCAGGAATATTGTAAAACCGTTGGTTCTTAAACCTTTCATATATTTGATGAGATTCATTCCAAGCAGGATAATTCCAACAAAAAAAAGAAAAGTTCCTTCCGGTACCAGTTTATCCGGAAAAAGCCAGATAACTCCCAGCACTATAAGAAATAATCCCCAGCCGATATTATCGAGTCTCACAACGTCCTTTCTTTTTTTATCTTTGAAGTTTTGAATATCGTTATTGCTCACCTTTTTCCTCCTTGCTTTTTACGATACCGGTAGATTTAGCGATGATCCATAAGCCGATTATGATGATAACAATGGGCCAGCCGATCTTGAAAAAAGAGCGGAAACCGAAAGGACCTTGAGCCAGAGATGATATAATCATGATGCCACCGGGAATAAGAGGCCACCAGTGCGTTTTACCGTTATTCAGCAGATCGATAACATACACTGCAAAAAATCCAATTCCAATACCCAGGGTGCTGTAATGAGGAGAAACCCAGAAAATATCAGAACCAAATGACCCTAACCCCAATCCAACCAGGATACAGCCCGGGATAAGTAAACCATAAGCATTTTTATAAAAATACCAGGCTATAAATAGTCCGCCCAAAAGCAGCAGAAATAGATTTTCACCAAAA
>JACNIV010000056.1 GCA_014382915.1 Candidatus Cloacimonadota bacterium
CTATAAATTATACGAGCTAACTTATGAGGAAGTTAAGATCGTAGATCCCAACATAGATGATGTACTGGCTAAGTTTGGGTTGGGTAGAGAGGAGTTTGAAAGGATGAGTATAGAACAGCTAAGCAAGACTTGATTTGCAGCTAATGAAGAGAGTGTAAATCGAGAATTGCGAATTGTCATCTTCGCTCCATGCTTTGCTGCGGAGCAAATCTGAAAAAAGTGGATTCTCTATTATCTACTTCTTCAACCTTTCTTTCACAACTCTTTTTATCAGATCTTCTTCCGGAACGAACGGCAAAGTAATATGATCAGTTTCAGAGAATTTTTTATTAAATTCAATCGCAGTTTCAATTGAATTCGGGTTTCTTGCCCAGGCACGTCTTGCCACTCCGCACATCACATCCCAGGGGAAAGCAAGCTTCAGTATTTTATCCACACGTTTGCTGCCGTCCAGTACCATACCAAATCCGCTGTTGGAAACTTTTCCAATTCCAACTCCACCACCGTTGTGTAAGGTGACCATGCTCATGCCGCGAGCGGCATTGCCGGCGTAACATTCGGTGCTCATTTCCGCCATAATATTGGAACCGTCTTTAATGTTAGATGTTTCACGATATGGTGAATCTGTGCCGCCGGTGTCGTGGTGATCACGACCGAGCATGATAGGTCCAACTTCACCATTTTTGACCATTTCATTAAACTTAAGAGCAATGGAAAGTCTTCCCGGAGCATCCTGATAAAGTATGCGTGCCTGTGTTCCCACCACCAGTTTATTTTTCATGGCATCACGCACCCAGACGTAATTATCACGATCCTGGTATCTTAATTTTTTACGGCATTTGATGATGATCTCGGCAGCAGCGTTATCAGTTTTGATAAGATCCTCTTTTCTACCGGAAAGACAAACCCAGCGGAAAGGACCGTAACCATAATCGAAAAGTTCAGGACCCAGGATATCTTCTACATAGCTCGGAAAGATGAATCCTTCATAAGTATTTTCACCGTTTTTTGCAATTTCTTTAACTCCTGCATCAAATACAGCTTTCATGAAGCTGTTGCCGTAATCGAAGAAATATACACCACGCTTCACCAAGCCTTTAATAAGCTCAAAATGATGTCTCAAAGATTTATTAACAAGTTTGATGAATTGTTTTCTATCCTTTGCCAGCATTTTGGTTCTTTCTTCAAAGGTAAGACCCTGCGGGCAATAACCGCCATCATAAGCTGCATGGCAGGAAGTCTGGTCGGATAGAAGGTCGATGTGTATATTTGCTTTTACAGCATATTCCAGCAGGTCAACGATGTTACCGTGATAGGCAATGGATATACTTCCTTTGCTATTTATGTAATCTGAAGCCAGCTTAAAAGCTTTCTCCGGTGTATTCACGATTTTCCCAACCCAACCCTGTTTATGCCGGGTTTCGATGCGGGAAAGATCAACTTCCGCAAAAATACCGACACCATTGGCGATTTCCACTGCTTTTGGCTGTGCTCCGCTCATTCCACCTAGTCCAGAAGATACAAAAAGTTTTCCTTTTAAGTCACCATCTTCTGCAATGCCTAATTTCATTCTACCTGCGATGAGAATAGTATTATAAGTTCCATGCACTATTCCCTGCGGACCGATATACATCCAACCACCAGCGGTCATCTGACCGTAATTGGCAACTCCAAGAGCATTGGCGCGATTAAAATCTTCCTGGTTGTCGAACTCTCCTATCATCAAGCCATTGGTATTTATCACACGAGGAGCTTGTGGACTGGACTTGAACAATCCCAGTGGGTGTCCGCTCATGCAGACGAGTGTATTTTCATGAGTAAGATTTTCCAAGTATTTTTTTATCAATCGATACTGCATCCAGTTTTGGCAGACTGCACCGGTTTCGCCATAGGTTACCAATTCGTACGGATAGAGTGCAGTTTCAAAATCGAGATTATTATCTATCATCACCTGGAAAGCTTTTCCTTCCAGGCATTTTCCTTTATATTTATCCACCGGTTTACCGTAAATGCGTCCTTCGGGGCGAAAACGATAACCGTAAATATGACCATGTGTGAGTAGTTCGTCCAGAAATTCTGGAGCAAGTTTTTCGTGAAGTTCTTCTGGAATATAGCGAAGTGCATTTTTCAAAGCGAGAGCGATTTCTTTCCTGTTCAAATTCATTTCCCGACGAGGTGCTCTTCTAATCCCGGCAATAAATTCCGGGTATTCAGGAAGAATTGACTCCAGCTTGATGGTCATTGCTTTGGAAATATCCAGGTTATTCATATTTGACTCCTATGTGATAATCCCGGTTTTTGCGAAATCACCTAAAACTCCATTCTCTTCAGTGAGTAATTGTTTTATTTTGAGTTCCAAAGCATCTACCGCATCTTGTGTAATAGCGTTTTTATTTTCTGAAATGTATTGTTTTCGCAGAACGCAGATAGAATCGATCCGGGAAGATTTTATATCCGGTGAAAATCCATCTTCCAGGGTTTCTGTAACAATGATAGTTTTAGATTTTTCAAAAGTGGTTTTTGCCATATTTGCATAGTATTCAGTGTGGATGAAGTTGGCTTCGCTAAGATTTGTGAAAGTATGAAATACGATTAGTGGAAAAACTGTTTTGTACTTCTTGAAACTCCGCTTTCCGCTTACCCTGAACTGAAAATCGAGTTCCTGGGTTAATTGCAGCAATTGAGGTGAAGATGATCGTTCAAAATTCAGATCTTTTTCAAAAGAAGACAAACTAACAGGATTAAATTTCACGTTTGTATTAAACGCCTGAAAGCCCCATTTTATGCCAAGATGAGATATTATTTTTCTTCGATTCATCAGGATTGAGATAAGATCGTTCAGGTAGTAATTGGCAAATAAATCCGAATCTTCTTTGAATCCTTTCTGGGATACAGCGTTGAATTTGAATTTCCTGTTTGAGATAGCTTTGATAAAATTGTTTAATGCATTTACCAGGTTTTCGTTAGATCCTTTTTTTTCTGCTGCTGCTTTCTCAAAATTCTTCCACTTCAGACCAATCTCGTGCAAATACATGGAATTAACCGGATTCTTCTCTTTTTTCAATAACTCTTCCAGAATATCCTTATAAAACATAATGCCTCTTTTCATCAAAAATTTCTGATTAATTCTTAAAATATTCCTAAATGTTCACACACGAAAGTTACTTTATTGTTTTTTTTGTCAAACATCTTTTAAATAAATAATATCCTGTTTATTTTAAGTTTGACAAATCCTCTTGAAATTAGAGCTTCACTTTAGTGAGGTTAACATGATATTGATAAAGAATGCCTTGGTTTCGGCAGGAAATAAAAATGAAACAAAGCTTGTGAATATCCTCTTCAATGAAAAGATAAAGCAGATCTCGGAAGACTCCATTAGCGCTAATGTTACTGAAACTATCGATTTGCAGGGCAAGCTCCTCATCCCGGGTTGTATTGATGCACATGTTCATTTCAATGATCCGGGTTTTACTCATCACGAGGATTTTACCAGTGGTACTATGGCTGCTGCTTATGGCGGCATTACCACTGTTATCGACATGCCCT
Source organism: Candidatus Cloacimonadota bacterium (assembly GCA_014382915.1). Lineage (GTDB taxonomy): Bacteria > Cloacimonadota > Cloacimonadia > Cloacimonadales > TCS61 > JACNIV01. The sequence continues at coordinate 3,547 of JACNIV010000056.1, forward strand.
GTACTTCCATTCCGCCGGTAACAAATAAGAAAAACTTGTATTCAAAGCTGGATGTAATCGAAAAAAAAGCAGTCGTTGATTTTGCTCTGTGGGGAGGAATAAGAAGCAATGATTTTCCGCTTTCGGAAGAAATGATACTCGAACTCTGGCAAGAAGGAATTGTTGGTTTTAAGCTTTACACCATTTCAGGAATGGATACTTTTGCTGCTGTTTCATACGATGATATCGAAAATATTTTCCGTACATTTCCTGATCTTTTATATGCCTTTCATGCAGAAGATGCAGAAATAATCAAAAACGCCTTAGCTGATTTTTCGTCAGAAGAGCTGACAAAATCGGAAACTTATGTTTACACACGGCCTGTAGCAGCAGAATACACAGCTGTGAAAAAAATTCTGAAAATCGCCAAAAACAATCACGTGCATTTTGTGCATATCAGTAGCAGAAAAGCTGCAGAATTGATCTGGAAAGCTAAAAAGAAAATGGACATAACTTTTGAAACCTGTCCTCATTACCTGCAATTCACAGCAGATGATTTTCCTGAATTGAAAGGTAGATTAAAAACTACTCCTCCTGTAAAATTTAAAGAAGACAAACAATTCCTTCGTTCCTGCCTGAAAAATGGTTCTGTAGATTTCATTACTACCGACCATGCCGGATGTGACTGGAAGACAGAAAAGGAACTGGATGATTTTTCCAAAATTTACAGCGGAATTCCCGCCATAGAGCTAATGATCCCTTATCTTTTCTCAGAATTTTACCTGAAAGAGAAAGTTCCGCTAACAACCATGATCAAACTTACTTCCGAAAACCAGGCAAAAAGATACGGTTTATTTCCCAATAAAGGCAGCCTGAAAATGGGTACTGATGCGGATTTCACGGTTATAGACTTGAATAAAAAAATTACTATTGATGAAAAAAAACTGCATTCTCTGGGAAAATATTCTCCCTTTGACGGTAACACTTTCAACTGCTCAGTTAATAAAACAATTGTGCGGGGGAAAGTTGTATTTAATAGCCAGCACGGTTTATTGCAAAAACCCGGCTGGGGAAAATTTGTTCGAAGAACCTGATCTGAGTATCGACTCGTAAAGAATGACGAGTCGAAACGTTTTAAAACTTGACTGTGAGACTTGACACAAGTCTGAAAGATCTTGTGTTAAGTTGAATATTGAGTTTACTCTAAAAAGAGATATTATTTTATTTTTTTGAAAATATTACAAAAAATCTAATTAACCACCAGCTTAAGCTAGTGGTTAATGAAATAAGAAAAGGACACTAACCGTTTTAACGGTTTCTATTTTATGAAATCAAACTTTTTGGAGTGAACTTAAAACAACTTAAGTTTCATAAATTTATTTGAGTAGCAGCATCTTTTTTGTTTTAGAATATTCTCCGGATATTAATTTATAGAGATATATCCCTGTTGAGACCGGGTGATTATTTTCATCGGTTCCGTTCCAGACTGCTTTCCCAATATTCTCAGGCAGCTGCCGGATTTCAATATTCAATGTTCTTACTTGCTGCCCTTTCAGATTATAAATTATAAGCTCAGCGATCTCAGCGTTCTCTGCGGTAAAATAAATTGTCGTTTCGGGATTGAACGGATTGGGATAATTATACAATTTTACCTTCGGAGAAAAAACAATATCATCTGCGGATGTAGAAATTGTGATATCATTTTCATCTCTGGGTTCGATCTTGAAGTTACTGTACGAATAATCTACAACTCCGGTAATATCATAGAATTCACCCAAAACAGGTATAAAAGCAAACATTAGATCGTTTATCATTATTTGCCCGGAATCATCATCCACCAGCCATTCTCCGTAAGTTGCATTATACTCGATGCATTCTGCATTTTCAGCTTTTACCAGCACACCTTCATAACTTTCCTGACCAATATATCCTGTGGGCAGAATAACAGCTTCAGGAAGATCGTTATTAACTGACTGAATTTCATAAAAGCTGATATCAGATAGTTCTGTTTTATCAAAATATTCTGCAACAGTTCCCGCAATGATCAACGAATCTCCAAGCTGTGGATTATACGAGTAATTATAAATACTAATCCCATTCCAGGCACCTGCACCATCCTGGATAAAATAACCACTGTCAAAAACACCCGTAACTATGCCTGAAGTTTGCACTTCCAGTCCTTCTAACGGAGAAGGTCCTGAAGTAGAATATTGTATCTGATAGATAGTATATAAAACCGGCGGTTCTACTATTGAGAACGGGGTGTTACTTTCATCGGAAGGAATACCGTCGATCGCATCGGAAATTATAATGATATATTCACCAGGTGTTTGGTCTACCGGAATATTCCATTCCCAACTTCCATCATTCTCGGTGGAGGCAACAAGAATTTCACGCATCCTGGTTCTAATTGTTTCAAGCTCGATCTTTATATTACCAGAAAAATTTGCAGACACCCATTCTATTATCTGGGTCGTTCCCTGCACCCAATGTTCTTCAATATTAGGAATTGTAACAACAATAATTTCCTGGGAAGAAGGTATTACATTGAAATCAGCGTAAACCGGCAGGTGGTCGGAAGCATAATAAAGAGCATCGGCAATCTCGGGTGAAACAGCAGAATTAGTTCCTGCATTAATAGATTGATTAAAATGGTTTCCGTCATTACCAAATGGTGTAATGCTATCTTCGATATATTCCAACCCGTATCCATTATTGATCTCATAAGAAGAAAAGATGAAATCGAACCTGTCGTCCAGCCCGCCACCTGCACCTCCGCCGAATGCATCTATCCTTGTAGATTGGGTAAGAACATCTGCATAAATCGGATTATTATTCCATGACCCTACCTGGTTTGAAAGGTCCTGAGCACGACCGATATTATTTATTTCATCTGCAATGAACTTCTGATAGCCCGGTTCAGCACTT
>JACNIV010000057.1 GCA_014382915.1 Candidatus Cloacimonadota bacterium
TTCCTGAGATATTTTAGTTTTTGCTCTTCTACATAATTAAAAGCGTTTTCTTTAGCAATCGATATCAATGACTGTTTATCTCCACGTTTGGGAATTATCAATTTCCTTTTCAAAACCTGATTAAGAAAATCAAAACCTTCCGGTTTTAGCTGCAATAGAACATTGTAAGGAAGGTTTTCGAGTTTTAAAGAATAATACTGTGCTAGAAATGCTTCCAATAACTCTGGTAGGGATCGACCTTCTACGTTGTCCAATGTATAGATTTCTTTATTCAACAGCTTGCCGGAAAGGATCTTCAGCACAGAAACCGCCGCTTTTTTATCTTCTTTATAGATACCGATTACATCCCGGTTTTTATCATCTGCAAAAAACATGTTCCTGGATCGATTAAGCTTTTGAATGTTTAATATCTTATCACGGATTCCAGCTGCTGCTTCATACTTCATTTGCGTCGATTTTTCATTCATTTCTTTTTTTAGATCTTCTATTACAATCTTATTCCTGCCACTTAAGAAATTTACTGCATTAGATACATTCCGTTTGTAATCTTCCTTAGAGATTTGACCAATACACGGTGCCGGACATTTACCCAGTTGAAAATTGATACATGATTTTTCAAAAGCAGGTTCTCCCTCAGTAATAATTCTTTTGCATGTTCTCAGAGGAAAAATCCATTCCATCAACCTGATAGTTCTTTTTAGTGCTTTTGCATCGGTATAGGGCCCAAAATATCTGGAACCATCCTTTGTAACCTGTCTTGTTACAAAGACTTTTGGAAAAGACTCTTTTATTGTAACTTTAATAAACGGGTATTGTTTATCATCTTTCAGAGAAATATTATATTTTGGTTTATACTTCTTTATAAGGTTAGATTCAAGTATCAGCGCCTGTTCTTCCGTTTTGGTTAAAATGTAATCGAAATCTGTAATCTTTTTTACGAGATCTATTGTTTTGAGATCTGCTTGTGTACCTGAGAAGTAGGAACGAACACGATTCTTGAGGTTCTTTGACTTACCAACATAGATCACATTCTCTGATGAATCCCTCATCAAATAAACTCCTGGTGAATCCGGGAGCAAAGACAATTTCTGTTTTATTTGCGAATTATTTTTTGCCATATTTTCTTTCTAATCTCGCGGGTGTATTCAACTCTTAAAACAACTGTACCACTTACAAAAAATATTATTCCTGCAAAGCTCAGCAACATTGATTTAATAATATTCGGCCAAAAATCCAAATCAGTATAAAATTGATTGATATAATTAAGAGCAACAAATAATAAAATGGATAACCCGGTCATTTTAATTATCTCACTCCAGATATTCGGAAAAGCAATTTGAGGTGCTTTCTTCTGTAGTAATCTGATAAGTATAAAAAATTGAATCATAGCTGAAAGAGAAGTAGCTAAAGCCAGTCCCGCATGCTGCAGGAACTGCATAAGAATTACATTAAGAACGATATTTACAACTACAATCACAGCGGATACTTTCACAGGTGTCTTAGTATCTTTGTTAGCATAAAAAACGGGGATCACTAACCGATTAAGGCTGTAGAAAATTATTCCCAGGGAATAGAAAAGAAATGCTTTAAAAGTCATTTCAACTGATACTGCATCAAATTGACCTCTCATGAATAGTATCTTTATGAAATCTCTTCCCAATCCTGCAATTATAGCTGTTATTGGCAGCATTATGAAACTAAGTGAAATAGCAGAGAATCGCATACTATCCTGCAGGGCACTCCATTTTTTTTCTGCAATATAACGGGAAAACAACGGCAGAACAGCAACACCTGCAGCTACTCCGAAAATGCCCATAGGTAATTGCATCAATCTGTTTCCATAACCAAGTGCTGCAATGCTGCCAGATGCCAGAAGTGAAGCTAAAATCATATCTGCCACCAGGTTTATCTGACGTACGCCGATTCCGATAGCTCCGGGGATCATGCGACGCCAGACTGTATCTATTGCTTTTCCCTGTGTGTTAAAATTCAATTTTATTTTATATCCAATTTTCTTTAGAAGCGGAAAGTTGATTATCGTTTGCAGTATTCCCCCGATGAGCACACCATAAGACCAGTAAAAGATTTTTTCTTCTATATTTGTGGTTTCGTTAATAAGAACAAAAATTCCCAAACTTCCGATCATTCCAATATTCAGAAAAGCTGATGAGAGCCCGGGAACAAAAAAGAAATCATGAGAATTTAAAATGGAGATGAGAGTGGAAGATAATCCAATCAGAAACAGATAGGGAAATAATATACGTGTAAGCTTTATAGCCAACTGCTGAGTAACATCATCCAAACCGGGAGCGATAATCTTCACTAAAATCGGTGCCAGCAATATTCCCAGAATGCACAAAATTACCAGGAAAATCGTGAGCAGAGAAAGCACATTAATAGCAAAGCGGATTTGATATTCTCGTCCTTTTTTTACTCCGATATCGTTGTAAATGGGCACGAAAGCTGCTGAGAGTGCACCTTCACCAAACAGCCTGCGCAAGAAATTGGGAATCTGGAAAGCAATCCGAAAAGCATCTGCAACACTGGAGGTGCCAAAATAATTTGTCATCACAATATCACGGATCAATCCCAGAATGCGACTGATGAACACAGCCACAGACATCGACCCTATGTTTTTTGCCAGTTTTCTCTTACTCATACCCACTCATTGAATCTAATTTTCAATTGTTAAAAATTTATTTCTAACCAATATTGTAAATAAAATTGTTTATTTAATTTGACAGAATTTCAATTAATTAACTATGCATTTAATTGTTCCAAATAAAATTGGAGATACTTATATGCATAGAAAAAAAATTGCTTATGGAATGATTTGCGCAAAAGTAACCGAGTTGAGTCCGGTAACCGATTTTTTTCATAATGCCCGAAAATACGGACATAAAATCGACCACTTGATAATTTGTTACAAAGACTTTGTAGATGAAAATGTAATTGAGCAATTCAAACAGTTTTGTCAGGTTACACTTATTCAAAGAGGTAATGCACCTTTCATTGAAAACAACTTAAAAGATATCGGCATGAACAATGATGATATTGATTCAATTATTGGTACTCCCTACCTTGAAAAATACAATAAAGTAGCTTATGGTACATCTCGAAATTATGTAATATTAACAGCCTTATTCCTCGGCATCGATTATCTGTTCTTCTTCGATTCAGATATTTTTCCAAAAATATTGAAAGAATACAACAATGGAAAATCCGAGTTTGAAGAAGTGGATTTTGTTGGTTCTCATTTGAAATATCTGAAGCAGAAAGATGTAGTGGTAACAACCAGTGATTATACGGGATATTATATCATTCCAAAAATGAACTTTCCCTACCTGATGGAGCTTTTGCAGGGTGTACAAAAAGAAGACAGGTTCTATTATATTACTTCGGTAGACACTCCTGTAACAAGAGATAAATGGCAGGAAAACATATTCAATACAAATAAAGTTCTGGGTGGTAATCTGGCTATCGATCTGAAGCATTTGAACTTATTACCGCCTTTTTTTTCAACTATGCTTGTATTGGGCAATGAGTGTTTCATGGGGCGCGGAGAAGATACTTTGTTCGGACCTATCATCTATAGTTTCGGGGGACGCTGTGTAGATATAGACCTGCTGGTTTTCCATAACTGTTTTGGAGATTTTCCAAATAAACCGGCAATTACTATCCAAAAGAACGTGGACCGGTTTTACTATGCCTGTATGGGCTGGATCATTCGTAATCCGTTCTTTAATTGGTTACGGAATGAATTCAATTCCGAAGCAGAAGAGATAAACACAGAAAAAAGATATCATGCATTACAAAAAGGCAGTACCTCCGCTGCAGAGTATTTTGGAGATAAACGATTCCTGGATCTACCACAGGCATTTGAAATGTCCTATAAAAAACTGCCGAAAGATATTGATCATTTCTATAATTTAACTGATAGTTGGAAAAAAATGAAAAAACTATTGAACAAATAAAGGAGTTTTTATGATAACGTATATGGTGATCCCTACTTATTGGACGGGACCAAAAGGTGAATGGCAGGAAGGAGATAAGGTATTCGATCATCCTACTCCTTTGAACGAAAATGGTACTCTGGAAAGGACTTTGCAATCGCTTCACAATTTGGAAAATACGAAATTTACTCTGGTAATAGTTGGGATAGCTACCAACAAGAAATACGAAAAACCAATGGAAGAAAAACTGAAAGAAATGCTGAAGAATGCAGATATCCCTGTCGATACGATCCTCTTTACTGAATCAAAATTGAGAAAGATCAAAAACAAATTATACAAGAAATATACAGGTAAAGACATTCTAAGCCTGGATAATTATGCACATATTCGAAATATGTGTATTTTTCTTCCTTATATTCTGGATGCCGAAATTGCCATTCTCATTGACGATGATGAAATCTTTGAAGATCCAAAATTCGTAACCAAAGCAAAGGAATTTATCGGTAAAAGATTTTATGGCAACACCATAGACGGTGTGGCAGGATATTATCTTAATGAAGATAATGAATATTATGATAAAGTGAACATTGTTCCCTGGATGACCTATTGGGACCGTTTTGGTGAGAAAAGAGAAGCCTTCGACAAGATAATCGGCAGTGAACCCAGGTTGAAGCAGACGCCGTTTGCATTCGGGGGTGCCATGGTTATACACCGCAACCTGTTACGTATCGTACCGTTCGATCCCAACATAACACGAGGAGAAGATACCGATTATGTGATGAATGCCCGTATGTTTGGATTTAATTTCTACCTGGATAATCAGTTGGCCATAAAGCATCTCCCTCCTGCCAAAAAACATCCTACCTGGAAAAGTTTCAGAGAAGATATTTACCGATTTCTATATAATAAATCTAAATTCGAAACACAATCACCCAAAACTAATCTTCATGAAATAAAACCGGAAGATTTCGATCCCTATCCCGGAGAGTTCATGAAAAAAGACCTGGGAGATAAGATATTTAAAACAAATATTATCTTAGCTTTGAACTACCTGGCAGATGGTGATGTGGAAGCCTGTAAAGAAACTATCAAGAATATTTATCTGGCAAGATATGAAGCAATTCCACATTATAATACTTTTGAGGAGTATCTTAAATTCCAGAAAAACTGGAGAAAACTACTGGAAAACACAAAGGGATTCGGGAACACTCTAAAAGATATAATCCTGGAAGGAATGGTTATCAAGTATGATAAATACCAGATCGAGAAAAAGAAAATTTTAGAGAAAACAGGTATACATAAGCAGATGCATTTCAGTGAAATTGTCCTCTTCAAAGGTTTTTCGAAAAAGGAATTGCGTTCCATCTTTTTCATATCAGAGATAATCAATTTGAAGGCAGGAGATTATGTGTTCAAAGCTGGTAAAGTTAACAACAATATTTATATTGTTTTGAGAGGAATTCTACAGGTGCTCAAACCTGTTAAAAATACCGATGAATTTGTTGTTACCGAGATAAAGCAGGGCGAACATTTCAACGAGACCGCTATTTTCTTCGAATCTACTCATAAGGTATCAGTTAGAGCCAGTACAGAATGCGACCTGATGGTTATCGATAGGGATAAAGCTTTGAAGATATTGAAAGAAGACAGCGAACTGGCAGCTAAATTGCTCTGGATAGTGTCAAAGAAATTAAGTGAACGCCTGATGGATACTACCCAGAAATACTCCGAAACCAAAGAACAGGTTTCCGATGTTTCCGATCATATGCAGAATTAGGAAAATTTATGAAAGTATTATTAATAAATCATTTTCCGTTGCAAGGTTCTGGAAGCGGTATTTATACAATGAACATCGCTCTGGAATTGGTTAAAGAAGGTCATGATGTATTTGTAATAGATATTGATAATCAATATGACACATCGGATTATCCCTTCCAAAGAAGAACTATAATTTGTGATAAGATAAAAAATTCAAACCCGGATATGGATTTTAACTTCCCCTGTTTTACCACTCATCCCCGCAGCACATTGACTTATTATGATCTAAGTAATGAAGAATTGGAAAAATACGTAGCAAAATTTATAGAGATCACTAAAGAAGTAGTGGCAGTTTTTAAACCGGATGTTATTCATGCTCAACACCTTTGGGTAACTCCTTATGCAGCTTTGCAAAGCGGTGTTCCCTATGTTATCACTGTGCACGGCACCGACCTGATGGGATTTAAAAAAGATGAACGTTATCATAAATATGCCTTGGAAGGTGCAAAGAATGCAAGTAAGATAATTACCATTTCGCGCCAGGTTCATAATGATACATTGGAGCTTTATAAATTACCGGAAAACCAACTTATTCTTAATCCGAATGGATTTGATGATGAGATTTTTAAAGTTAAGGATGTAAATAAAGAGGAACTTTTTAAGAAATTTGGATTGGATATTATTCCCGAAA
>JACNIV010000058.1 GCA_014382915.1 Candidatus Cloacimonadota bacterium
ACGCATATTACTAAAAAAACTATAGGAACTTACACCATATTTGAATGCCGATAGAAAATATGCAGAAATTATTCCGATAAAATTGGAAATGATAGTTAAAAGCGGGAACATAAAGGTACCGGCAATGATCCTGGGCATATAAATATAATCCACCGGATCGATAGCCATTGTTTCCAGAGCATCGAGTTGTTCACTGACCCGCATGGTACCTATTTCTGCAGCAATGGAAGCTCCCACTTTTCCCGCCAGAACCAGACCTGTAAGTACCGGTGCCAGTTCGATCATGGTAGATTTTCCCACAAGTACACCGATAAGGCTGGTTGGAATATATCCGCTGGTCTGATAGGAAGCCTGAACCGAAGTTACCAAGCCTGTAAAAGCAGAAGTTACAGCTATCAGAAGCAAAGAATCGTAGCCGATCCTTTTCATTTGTTTGATTATTTCATTCAACCGCTTTCTTATGCGTGGTATGTGCCCGAATACAATGGCAATAAAAAGAACAAATTGACCAATAATATTAATGAAATTCAGGCTATTCATATTCATTCTTATCGCGAAAGGAAGTGAATTCTTTTAGAAAGCGCAGTTCGATCTTACCGATAGCTCCATGCCTGTTCTTTCCAATAATAATCTCTGCCAAATCGGGAAATTCGGTTTCTTCATTATACACTTCATCACGATAAATAAAAAGAACAACATCGGCATCTTGCTCGATAGCACCGGATTCACGCAGGTCTGCAAGTTTGGGTCTTTTATCTTCCCTGCTTTCCAGACCACGGTTCAACTGTGAAAGAGTAACTATCGGGATGCTGAGTTCCTTAGCCAGAACTTTAAGATTCCTGGATATTTCCGATATTTCCTGCTGCCTGTTCTCGCGGTTACGCTTAACGGACATTAACTGCATATAATCTATAATGATCAGATCCAGGCCTTTCAATTCAGCTTTTAATCGGCGTGTTTTTGCCCTGATATCGAGGATAGTATTAGAACCGCTGTCATCTACATATATTTCTTTTTCGGAAAGCACTTCAGCAGCACCGGCAATTCTCAGTATTTTCTTTTCGTTCATGCCATAGCCTTTCAGCATATCATCCATGCTTACTTCCGATGCTGAACTGAGCATTCTCATAAGCAGTTCATTACTTTCCATTTCCATGGTTAAGATACCCACTTTTTTATCGTAACGCACAGCAGCATTTGAGGCTATATTTAAAGCTAACGAAGTTTTGCCCATAGCTGGCCGAGCTGCAATTATTATCAATTGCCCCGGACGGAATCCGCCAATTTTTCTATCGAGATCCATAAAACCTGTAGGAACACCCAATACGCTTTTTTTGGTAGTTGCTGTCTCTTCAATATTTTTTATAGTGGCAGGAATTATTTCACTTATGCTCTGGAAGGCTTTTTTACCGGGCCTTTCGGCAATATTAAATATCATCTGTTCTGCCCTGTCCACTATATCATCAACCGCTTCATCGCTGGCATAACATTTCTCGATGATCTTGCCAGAGGTTTCAATAAGCTGTCGCAGCAAGGCACGCTCCAAAACGATATTGGCATGAAATTCAATATTTGCACTACTTAGAACGACATCGGAAAGCTCGTTGATGAATGCTTCTCCGCCTACAGCTTCCAGTTGGGTGTTTGTTTTAAGTTTATTAATAAGTGTAATAATATCTATTTCGATGTTTTCCTCGAATAGTTCGATCATATTTTCAAAAATTATCTTGTGCGAAGGACGATAAAAATGATCTTTATCCAACATCTCGATCGATTTGGCAACAGCAAAGTTATCCAGCATCATTGCCGATAAAACTGCAGCTTCTGCATTAATATCTTTGGGTGCTTCCCTTTGAATCTTTTTAGCCATAATTAAACCTCTAAATAATTATAAAGATTGGTATTCTCTCTGTACATTCTGCAGATCGATCCAGGCGAATTTCTTCCAACCAGGATTTCGTAAAAGAGCTGAAGGATGATAGGTGACAAATGTTCTGATACCCATAAATTCATACTCCGTTTCACGAAAAGCTTTCAGGGGTAAATCAGTTTCCAAAAGAGTAACCGCAGCTACTCTTCCCAATAAAAGTAGTATTTTCGGTTGAATGATTGAAATCTGTTCCTTCAGGTATGGCAAGCAGGCTTGTTTTTCTTCAGGAAGAGGATTCCTGTTATCGGGTGGACGGCATTTAACGATATTGGCAATATACACTTCATCTCTACTTAAATTGATAGCCTGCAGCATTTTTGTTAATAACTGTCCGGCACGACCTACAAACACTTTTCCTGTTCTATCCTCATCTGCTCCGGGACCTTCTCCTATCAGCATCAGTTTAGCTTGTGGATCGCCGTTTCCATAACAAAATTTGTTTCTGCCTTTCCATAAAGAACACTTATTACAATTACGATATTTCTCTTCTAAAGCAGAAAGTAACTCGGCATGATCGGTTTCCATTACTACTTTTTTCTTTTTTTGGGAGGGAGTCTTTTGTCCACTAAAATAAATATCTTGAATCCCTGATAATTTCAAGTATTCAAGATATTGTTTAATTGATTTCTGGAGCAATGTAATATTCTCCGGAATATTAACGTAATTCTTCGGGAATTTCGTTTTCCTCTTCTTCCATCACGTAATCGGGAATATTATTGGTAGCAATATGTTCCAGTGCTATCGAAGTAAGTTTGCCCTTTAAAGATTTCTTTATCGTGAAAGGCAGATTACTTAATCTTTGCACTTCCAAATTTGCCAGAAGCAGAAAAAGATAAGTCATATTATTATTTTCAAGAAATTTTTCTACTGATATATCTTTATTACTTACTGTCATCTAACCTCCATAAAATTTATTTTTTATATTTGTAAATCTTTCAATCTTTTTTTCCTCAACACGAATTATCTCGATCACTTCTCGAACGGCCGTTTCAAAATCATCATTTATTACCAGATAATCGAAATGAGTTATTTCTTCCATTTCTTTGCTAGCGTTTTGCAATCGTATTTCGATCTCCTTTGGGGAATCTGTTCCCCTGTCATTCAGGCGCTTTGTAAGTACACTGATATCAGGTGGAATTATAAAGATCGTTACAACCTCGATATCTTGCTGCAGGATCTGTTTGGCACCCTGAACATCGATGTCCATAATGATATGTCTTCCCTTTTGCAGCTCACTTTCGATGAATCTGCGGGAAGTACCATACCAGCAGCCATGCACATCTGCCGATTCAAGCAGATCACCGGCAGCTTTAAGTTCTTTGAATTCACTTTCCGAAATGAAATGATAGTCAACACCTTTTCTTTCGTTGCTACGTGGTTTGCGCGTAGTGTAAGAGATGGAATACCCAACATTTTCACATTCATCTAAAACTCTTCTGAGGATAGCAGATTTACCACCTGCAGAAGGTGATATCAGTATGATCAGAAAGCTTTTTTTATCCAATTTTGCCACGTTTGAGTTTTTATTCTTCTATCAGTTCAGCGTAGTCATTTGCTTTCAGCAATGCGTCCAATTCGGTAGGATCAGAGAGCTTGATCTTGACTATCCAACCTTCTTCAAAGGCTGATTTATTTATGGTTTCCGGTGCATCTTCCAATGCTTCGTTTACTTCTAGAACTTCTCCGCTTACAGGGGATATAATATCTTCAACTGCTTTCACAGCTTCGACGGAACCAAGCGCTTCACCCTTTGTAAGTTCATCGCCAACTTCCGGTAATTCCACATAAACTATATCTCCAAGTTCGTGCTGGGCGTAATCTGTAATGCCCATAACAGCAATATCGTCTTCCACATTCAACCACTCATGTGATTCTGTATATAGAAGATGTTCTAACACCATTTTTCCTCCCTGATAATTTATTTTTGGTGATATGCATTCAACATAAGGTTTATATGTCAAGTTTTTATACTTATATAGTTTCTTGAAGTATTATTGTTATATATTTTATTGATTTTACCACTTAATATTCGAATTTAAAATTCTTTTCTTTGAACAAAATCAAACAGGTATCAACTACTATCTCATCAAATAAAATACCTTTGTTTTTGAAAATTTCATCCAGAGCATAATTCACTCCCAGTGCTGGTCTGTACGGTCTGTGGGAGGCTATAGCTTCCATTACATCTGCTATGCTAATAATCCGTGCTTCCAAAATGATCTCTTTGCCTTTTAGTTGGTTAGGATAACCCTTGCCGTTCATTCTTTCCTGATGTTGTAACACAATATCGGCTATAGGCCAGGGAAAATCAATACCTTTCAGGATATCGTAGCCTGCCTGGGGATGTGTTTTTATCAAATTAAATTCAGCTTCTGTTAAACGGCCGGGTTTGCTTAATATTTCCGAAGGGACATGAATCTTACCAATATCGTGTACATGAGCAGCAATTCGTATACCATCGATTTGATTTTTGGATAATCCCATTTCTTCTGCAATCGCACAAGCCAGGCTGGAAACTCTTTTCTGATGACCAGCCGTGTAAGGATCTCGCATTTCCACAGCTGAAATAAGTCCGTTCACAGTATCTTCTAAAAGTTTCTGCAGTTTTTCAAAACTATGTTTTAGTTCTGTAATATCGGTGGCAACTCCCAGTATTACATCAGGTTTACCGGGTGAATCCAGAGGTACTTTAGTAGTTTGAAACCATCTGATATTACCATCTTTCATTGTAAAAGATTCTTCCGGAATAAATATCGTCTGTTTTGTACGAATCACTTTTATATCATCTTCATCGAATTTATCGCTTTCCAATTTACCTGTTTCATTATCTTGTACAAAATCTCTATCAGATCTTCCGATCATCTTTTTGGGAGTAGTTTCATAAATATCTGCCAGGGCTTTGTTTGCCATCACATATTTACCATTTTTATCTTTTACGAAAATATAATTTGGAACTGTATCGATAACACGCCACAAGAAATTACGTGTCTCCTTAAGAGTATTTTCCATCTTGGATTTATAGAAAGCCATTTCGATGGTAGCTCGCAGTTCTCGATCTTCAAATGGCTTTATAAGATAACCATAAGGTGAAGAAAGAACAGCTTTTTTTAGAATTTTTTCATTTGAATAAGCTGTTAAAAAAATTATGGGGGTCATAAGTTCATTATAGATTATTTCTGCAGCTTCCACACCATCCATTTCTCCATCCAGAACAATATCCATCAAAATTAGATCGGGTTTCTTTTCCCGGGCAATTTCGATAGCTTTTTCACCAGATGCTACAACACCACAGATATCATAATTAAAAGTTGTTAAAGTGCGTTTGATATCAACCGCTATGATCCTTTCATCTTCCACTACCAAGATCGATTTTGCTTTCATTCAAAACCCCTGCTACCAAATAGAATAATTTTGGAATAAAATATTTTTCATTCCAAACTTTGCAAGATATTTTGTTAATTAAGTGAGTAAAAAACATAATGAAGCAAAAATAACCTCCCATTTTCTGTTTAAAAACAATGTGAAAAATTATCTGTTTAGTACTATTTTTTTTATTAAGCATGCAAATAATTTGTTTTATTAAATTAAAAAATTGACAAATATTAAGCTGAAAGTGTTTTGTCCCCAAGTGATTAAGTGTAAAGTTCTTCTATAGTTCTACCCGTTTATTATAGGGAATAATCATAGTAGTGTTTAGACTCATTCGCATGGGATTTATCCCAAAAAAAACTAGGAGCAAAAGTATGTTAGAAGGTACCGTTAAGTGGTTTAATGAACAAAAAGGGTTTGGATTTATATCCGCAACCGATGGAAATGATTATTTTGTTCATCATTCAAGTATTTTGGGTGAAGGCTTTAAATCACTTCCCGAAGGTGCAAAAGTACAGTTTGAAATTGAAGAAACCGAAAAGGGCAAAAGAGCCGTTCAAGTTTCTCTAGTATAAACCGTATTAGTACATCTTAAAAAGCTCGATGAAAATCGAGCTTTTTTTTTATGCTCTTATCCGCCCGGCAGCTGCCGGACACCTTCTCTCAACTCAACCTGCTTGCCGGGGTGAAGCTTTAGCGCCCGTACTCCGTAGTAGCACAGCTACGAAGGGTGAAAAGACAGGCTGCCCTTCTCTCATGAGAGAAGAAACATAAGAAAAGCAAGAAAAATTTTAACCCTCGTTCCCACAACGCCATGCGGCATCGCCTAGAAGTCTCTTTGGGAACGAACTATATTTTTTTGTCTCCCTGAGAGATTCTATTCTTTCAAACCATCGAAGGGTCTCATTCTTTCATAGATTCTTCAAAGCCTGCCCCTGCAAGAATTCCTCAGAAAGACAGATTATTTTTATTTTAAATCCTCGTTCCCAAAGTCTCTTTGGGAACGAACTATATTTTTTTGTCTCCCTGAGGGATTCTATTCTTTCAAACCCTCGACTGTGTCCGGCACCTGAC
>JACNIV010000059.1 GCA_014382915.1 Candidatus Cloacimonadota bacterium
GTAGGTGGTTTTAAGTCAACACCTGATCATGATTTCTGGCTTATAAAAACGGATAGAAATGGAAACCTGGAATGGGAACAGACTTATGATTTGGGAATAGATCAGGTTAAAGAAATACGTAAAACTTCTGATAACGGCTATATTTTAGCAGGTACAACACATTCGTTTAGTGGGGAAAATTTGGATTTTTGGCTTGTTAAAACCGATTCCCTGGGAAATGAAGAGTGGAATCAAACTTATGGTGGGAATGAATATGAGTTTGCAAATTCTGTAATACAGGACTATGATAATGGATACCTTGTCACAGGGGGTACATTTTCTTTTGGTTCTGGTCTTGAAGATATATGGTTAATCAAAACTGATGAATTTGGAAATATGCAATGGGATATATTCTTTGGAGAAGAAGATAATTATGAAACTGCAATATCAATGCAATTAACTTCAGATGGTAATTATATTTTAGCTGGAAATGTTAATACTAATGAGGTTGGTTCAAAAGATTTATTACTAATAAAAATTGGTCAGAATTTATACATTGAAGATTAGCATTTAATTAATTCATACAGCAACTTAATTTCATCAGCCCAGATTTCTGAATTGGGTGTTTCCAATATAAGTGGAATATCATCAAAACGTTTATCATTCATCAGCAAGCGAAAAGCATCTAAGCCAATCAACCCTTTACCTATGCTTTCGTGTCTATCTACATTAGTACCCAAGTCTTTCTTGCTGTCGTTCAAGTGCAAACCTTTCAGGTAGTTGAAGCCAATAATTTTTTCAAAATCTGAAAACGTTTTTTCAAAGGTATCTTTAGTACGGATATCATACCCCGCTGTAAATGCGTGACAGGTATCATAACAAACACCAACTCTGGTTTTATCTTTTACATGTTTTATGATGAAAGCAAGATGCTCGAATGTGTATCCCACATTATTTCCCTGTCCGGCTGTTATCTCGATAATAGCCGACACATTTTGAGTTTTGCTTAATGCAATGTTAACGGAATCAGCCACAGTTTTAAGACAGGCTTCTTCGGAAAATTGACCCAGGTGACTGCCCGGATGGAAATTCAAGTAGGGCAAACCAAGCTGTTCACATCTTTGCATCTCATCCAGGAAAGCTGTTCGTGATCTATTCAGTTTTTCCGGTTCCGGATGTCCCAGGTTTATTAAATATCCATCATGCGGCATAATATGTTCAGGCTTGTAGCCTTCCTTTTTCATGTTTTCTCTGAACAACTTTATATTATCTTTTGTTAGTGGTTTGGAATACCATTGCCGCTGATTCTTAGTGAACATGGCAAATGCTTTTGCTCCAATTTCCCTGGCGTTCAAAGGAGCATTTTCCACTCCACCGCCAATGCTTATATGTGCTCCAATATATTTCATATTTATTCCTTCAACAGTATTTCCTCAAAGAGTATATAATTAGTCTTTTTCATTCCTAATGACAGATATCCTTTTTGAGCGATTTCATTTTCTTGATCCACATAGAGCCGGAAACCACAAACCTTTGAATTTTCTGTAGCCATAATTTTAATATGTTCATACATTTTTGAATAGATCCCACAATGTCGATGTTCCGGATGAATGTAAACACTTTGTATCCACCAGAAAATTCCGTTGTGCCAATCACTCCATTCGGTGGTTATCATCAGGCAGCCCACAACTTTGTTATTCAGCTCTGCAACAACATAAAATCCAAGTTCCGGTTTTTTTAATACAGATTTTACACCCTGAAGAATAACTTCTGGATCCAGGATTTTATCTTCGGTTTCCAATGCCATTGCTCTATTAAATTCTGCAATCGCACTGGCATCTTTTAAACTTGCAATTCGTATCTTCATATTGTCCATTTTTTATCTCCAAATTTATATAATGGAAAAATGAGATAACAGAAAAAGAAGGCAAGATTTTTCATTAATAATAAAAAAAGCGGATGGCTCTCATCCGCTTTTATTTATATCTTTTAGGTAAATTTAATTTCCAAAAAACTCTGCTCTGTTATCTAAGATCTCAGCTTTTTCTGTAAGATCTTTAAACCAAACGTTCAAGTGTTCATTCTCGGAATTGATCTGTTCTTCCTCCAAGAGCTTGTCCTTTTCTGCTTCAAATTTTTCCATATCCGGCTTTATGCGATCTTTTATAAAGGCAATATATGCACCAAATTCACCTTTTACCAGACCGGTGTATTCATCTGCTTCTTTTTTCAGGATCTCTTCATTAAGAACAGGATCGTTCCTCAAACCGGAGATAGTTTTTTTCAACGTTACATCCGGAGCTTCGATGATCTTCCATCCATCTTTTTCAGCAGCAGCCATATATGAATCCGGTTGATTTGCCTGTATGAATTCTTCCGCTTTTTGAGTTACTTCTGCAAGTTTCTTTTCGTTTGCGAGGTCTCGTTTTATGCGTGCTTCCACTTCACTGAATTCCTGGTAATGGATGCCCACTTTATAAGAAAGTTCAGCTATAATGAAATCACCACTTTTGATCTTTACAGGTTCGTGCAGCTTCCCGACCTTATTTTCGAAGGCAAATCGGATCATTTCTTCTTCCCGTCCTATTCCGCCGATAAAGCTGGCGTTTTCGTAAAACTCACGGGTTTCAGTAATTTCGTAAGAAAGGTCTTCTGCAGATTTCTCAATCCCGGTTTTTTTGGCTTTCTCGTAAAGATCCCAGGCTAATACATCTAAATTTTGTTTTGTTGCTTCAGAAGGATCTACTTTAAATAAAATGTGACTTGCCTGAATTTCTTCTTCACCCTGCTCGTTTTTTCTGCTACCGAATACTTTGATGATATGCCAGCCAAACTGGGTGATAACAGGTTCACTGATCTCACCATTTTTCAAAGAAAATGCAACATCTTCAAATTCCTTTACCATCCTGCCCCTGGCAAACCAGCCCAGATCACCACCTTGTGGAGCGGACGGACCCTGCGAAAAAGTGATAGCTGTCTGGGCAAAATCCGCACCGTTTATTAAGAGGATGTAGACAGAATCTATTTTGGTTTTTGCTATTTGCTTATCCGCTTCGCTTGTTTTCAGCTTGATATTAACATATTTGTATTTGCATGCCGGATCTTTTTTATAATCTTCCTTATGATCTTCATAGTACTGTTGTAATTCTTCTTCAGTGTTTTCTTTTTCTTCGATGCTATTAAGATCAAAATAAATAACAGAAGCAACTGCTTTGTCATTCTCTTCGATATATTTTTCTTCCATATCTTCTTCGGTAACTGTAACTTCTGCTTTAACATCTTCGTATAGTTTTTCATAGGGAAGATTAGCACGGATCCGAGCTTCCACCCAGGCAGCAAATTCAGGATTTTCCAAAAGTACTTCTTCATATTTTTCGTAATCAAATACACCATCGGTCTGGAAATCGGGAATAGATTTGATATCATCCGAGGGTTTTTTCAATTTTTCCACGACATCATCATTGGTAATTTTAATATGCCGTTTCTTGATCTCTTTATTAAACAATATCTGCTGAACAAGATTGGTCCAGGTTTGTTCATTAATTTCCTCTGCTGTTTTTTCATCGATCTCTTTTTCGGGATTTTGCTGGGCATAGTTTGTATATGCATTCTTCAAATATTCGCGGTATTCTTCAGGGTAGATTTTCTGCCCGGCGATCAAACCCACAAAAGGCTTCTTAATGAAAATGCTGCTAATCCCACCGATAGCCATGGATAGGATGAATACAGATGCGATCACAATAATAATCCAGGATGCGTGTCTTCTCATTCCTTCAAACATTATAATTTCCTCCAAGAAATCAATACATTTTAATTTTGGTGCAATAACTAAAATGTATGATATTTAAACAAGTTTTTTTTCTACTTTCTATTAGAATAAAATATTTTTGATAATCAAGCATATTAATAATTAATATATTTTATTAAAAAACTATTATATTTCACACTTGACAATTAAAGCTGATTTTTGATTTTTGAAAATCACTTTAAATAAAGGGGGTGAATTTTAGTGCCGAAAGTTATAGCCAAAGAAGGTGAAGCTTTTCAGATAACTTTACGCAGGTTCAAAAAATCCTGTGAAAAAGCAGGTCTTCTTTCCGATATAAAAAAAAATAACTATTATGAAAAACCAAGTATTGCTCGCAGGAAAAAGGAAAAAGAAGCCCGCAGAAAAGCAATTAAACTGCAACGCAAGCAGAGACGTTCAGGTAGGACTTATTAAATGATCTCTAAGATCGAAGAAGATATTATACAAGCTCTTCGCGAAAAAGATAAAGATCGTTTAACTGTTCTTCGTTCTCTCAAATCTGCTGTTCAATACCAGCAGATAGAACTTGGAAGAGAGTTAGAAGAAAAAGAGATCATCGCAGTTCTTGCAGGTCAGGTTAAGAGCAGGCAGCAGGCAATAGAACTTTATCTACGGGGGAATCGTCCTGAATTGGCAGAAAAGGAAACACGTGAGATCGAGATCATTAATTTCTATCTGCCCCAAAAGATGCCTGAAGCAGAAATAGAAGTGGAAGTTAATAAAGCTATCACCGAACTAAATGCATCCTCCATGAAAGATATGGGTCTGGTAATGAAAGCCATGAAAGAAAAACTTGGTAACCGGATCGATGGAAAGAAATTAAGCGAAATTGTAAGAAATAAATTACAAGGTTAAGTTTAAATTTGAAGCAATAAAACGTTGAATTTCGTGGGGAGATTTATCTCCCCTTTTTTACGAATTGATCTATATTATCCTGTTATAAAGGATGGAGAATGAATATTCTTGATATTATTCTGGGAGTTTTCCTGTTGATCTTGATGTTCAACGGATTGCTGAAAGGTTTTATTAAAAGCGTTATCGGTCTTCTGGGATTGGTGGTGATTGTTTTTTTTATAGCCAAGACAGGTCATTTGGTTAAAGCTTTGCTTATCACAAAGCTTGAAATAGGTGAGGTACTGGCAACGATATTGTCTTATATCCTTATTGCTCTTATTATCACTATCGTTGCTAAGAGCGTCATTAAAATTTTACACATCATAGTTGATTTCCTTCGCCTTAACTGGTTGAATAAACTATTGGGAACTTTATTCGGGCTTTTCAACGGTGCTCTTATAATCGCCATTATTATTCTCCTATTGAATATCTCTCCCCTGGAATCGACAATACGCAAAGGAACTTCGATTTCGCGGATTATTACCACGATCAGGGCGATAACCGATAAAATTGAGACCGATTATCCCCATATACAGAAATTGAAGAAACCGCTTCAAGAGAAGATGAAAAAAGTCGAAGAGGAAATCGACGAAAAATTTAAAGACGCAATGATTGATTAATGAATCCTTTTGAACAGCTGGAATATAATAAGATCAAAAGTATCCTAGCAGAGGAATGTCATTCTTCTCTGGGCAGGGAGTTGGCACTAAGCCTGCAACCACTGGATGAGAAAAAACAGATAGAATACAAACTTTCTTTCACAGGTGAAGTGCAGAATTTGCTGAAGAGCGGGATATCTTTCAATTTTGAGAATGTATCCGATATAAGTAAACTACTACAAGAATTTGAACATCAAACCTACAATTTTGAGGAATTCCGAAAGATATATTTTAATATTTTAGCTGCTAACAATATAACCAGGCATACAAATGAAATAGAAGATTCACCGCTTTATCTGGCGTTAATAGGCAAGATCGCTTCCCTGGATTTCCTGGAAAAAAGATTCAATGATATCTTCGATGCAGAAGGTGAAGTAAAAGATTCTGCATCGAAGGAACTTACATCCATCCGTCGCAGAAAAAAACAATTACGTATAAATGCTATTTCTGCTTTAAATAAAAAGATCGAGGATTTAGCTACAAGTAATTATCTTCACGATAAAATAGTAACCCAGCGAGATGGCAGATTTGTAATTCCGGTAAAAGAAGGAGCAACTTCCTTTATCAATGGTATTGTGCATGGCAGGTCTGCCAGCAAATCTTCTATATTTATAGAACCCCAGGAAGTAGTGGGATTAAATAATGAATTAGACCTGGCTACAAATGAAGAAAAGCAGGAAATATTCAGGATATTCAAAGAATTCACCGAAAACATCCTCGCTTCCAAAGAAATTATACTGATAAATACGAAAATCGTACAGGAACTGGATTATTATTTTGCTACTGCCCGCGTTGCCAACATCTTACAAGCAGAAATTCCGCAGATCGAGGAAAAACCTTATCTTAATCTTAACTCAGCCCGACACCCCCTGCTTATTTATACTTATGAAAATTACAATGATGTCATTCCTTTTGACCTGGAACTGGGAAAAGATTTTAAATTACTTCTCATTT
>JACNIV010000060.1 GCA_014382915.1 Candidatus Cloacimonadota bacterium
AACAAACACCGGCTATTGGCGGTACTATGGCTCAATTGGATAAGACATTTCCCACCAATGATTGTGCTATGTGTATTGTTTCACCAAAATTGGTGGATTGTGGGAGACATCCGAATATTGAGATCATCACAAATGCAGAATTGGGAAAAGTGTTTGGTAAAGCTGGAAATTTCAAGGTTGAAGTAAAGAAAAAACCCAGATATGTTGATGAAGATAAATGCACCGGTTGTGCAGCTTGTACTCAAAATTGTCCTGTTTCAATTGCGCTTTATCCTGTTGAAAAAATATCTATTATACTTAAAAAAGATGATAAAGACAAAGTAGATGCGATCCTCAAAGAATTTCAAGATAAGAAAGGCAATCTTATGCCTATACTCCAGAGCATCACCAGAGAATATAATTATCTTCCAGAAGATGTTCTGAATTATATCTCACAAAAACTCGATATTTCCATAACGAAAATATATCAAATAGCGACTTTCTATAATGCTTTTAGTCTGAAACCTAAAGGAAAATATACAATTAATGTTTGTTTCGGAACTGCTTGTTATATAAAGGGAGGAAATAGAATACTGGAAGCATTTGAAAGGGAACTTGGCATTACAATGGGCAACACAACCGAGGATTTAATGTTCGGATTGGAAACCATATCCTGTTTTGGTTGTTGCGGTCAAGCTCCTGTTGTAACTGTGAATGAGGATATTTACGGGCATTTTCGTGTAACTCAGGTTCCAAAATTAATAAAAAAATACAAGGAGGTAGAGAGTGTCAAAACTAAAGCCTGAAGATTTAGCAATAATAACAGAAAGAATAAAAAGAACAATGATTCTCCGCGAGGGAACGGGTCGCGCAATAATTAGAGTTCACATGGGAACCTGTGGTATTGCTGCTGGTGCTCGCACCATTATGAACACATTAATGAACGAAATCGAGAGTAGAAATATAAAAGATATTATTCTTACAACTTCAAGCTGTGCGGGATTATGTAGTCGTGAACCGATGATAACAGTTGAAGTTCAAAATCAACCTCCTGTAAAGTATGTAGATTTAACTCCTGAGAAAACAAAAATAATTTTTGATAAGCACATCCTTTCCGGAGAGATTGTAAAAGAATATGCCTTGGCATTTGGAAGTGAAAGAGTACCATAAATGCAATCAAACACTTAAAAAATTCTAAATACATATTATGGATTAAAGGTATTTAGTATTTTAGTTGTCAAAATTTTAGGTATTTTGAATTTTAGAATTTTAGGAGTTTTTAATTATGGCTTATAGATGTAATGCGTTGTTGTGTACTTGTACAATGTGTGTTTCTGTTGGAGCTTTGAACATAAAGAGTAAGCTTGAAGAAGAAATTAAGAGATTCAATTTAGAAGACGAAGTTCAAATCATTCTTACAGGAAGTAGTTGGCTTTGCACAAGAGGTCCCACTCTAATAGTTCAACCTGATGATGTAGTGTATCAATTTTTAAAAGAAGAAGATATCCCTAATTTGGTTGAAGAACATTTCTTAAAAGGAAGACCTGTTCATTCTTTGATGTATCATCATCCTGAAGACTTACATCCTATTGAAAGATTACAGGATATACCTTTTTATCATGACCAGAGACTTATTGCCCTTTGGAATAGAGGGATAATAGATCCTGATGAGATTGATGAATATATTGCCAGAGATGGCTATAAAGCATTGGTAAAAGTTTTACAAAATATGACACCGGAAGATGTGATACAGGAGATAAAGGATTCCGGATTAAGAGGAAGAGGAGGTGGAGGTTTCCCAACAGGGTTGAAGTGGGATTTTTGTAGAAAAAACCCGGGTTCTCCAAAATATTTGATCTGCAATGCTGATGAGGGTGATCCTGGTGCTTTTATGGACCGTTCGATTATTGAAGCAGACCCACACTCTCTTATTGAGGGAATGTTGATCGCTGCTTATGCCATTGGTGCAGAAAAGGGTTATGTTTATGTGAGAAGTGAATATCCTCTGGCTATTAAAAGGTTAGACGGTGCAATTATTAAAGCCAGAGAATATGGTCTGCTTGGAAAGGGTGTATTTGGTTCTGATTTTAATTTTGATATGGAAATATTTCGTGGTGCTGGTGCATTTGTCTGTGGAGAAGAAACTTCTTTGATTCATTCAATAGAAGGTGAACCGGCAGAACCCAGACAGAGACCTCCATTTCCAGTAGAAAAAGGGCTTTGGGGGAATCCTACAAATATAAATAATGTTGAAACATTATCATGTTTGCCAAGAATAATAAATTTTGGAGCAAAATGGTTTGCCAGTATTGGTACTGAAAAAAGCAAAGGTACAAAGGTCTTTTCTCTCGCAGGAAAGATAAATAATGCTGGACTCGTGGAAGTACCTATGGGAATAACTTTGCGTGAAATGGTTTTTAAGATTGGTGGTGGAATTCCTAATAGAAAGAAATTTAAAGCTGTTCAGACTGGTGGTCCCTCCGGTGGAGTTATTCCTGAAAGTATGCTCGATCTGCCAATAGATTATGAACGCCTGCAGGAAGCTGGAGCAATTATGGGTTCAGGCGGAATGATTGTTATGGATGAAGATGATTGTATGGTTGATATTGCCAGATATTTTATTGAATTCACCAGAGATGAATCCTGTGGAAAGTGTTCTTCCTGCAGAGAAGGTTTAGATGCAATGTATGAAATCTTAACTAATATTTGTAAAGGAAATGGTAAAGAGGGAGATATAGAATTTTTAGAAGAATTGGGAGAAGCAACTATAAATGCTTCAATGTGTGGATTAGGAAAGTCAGCTCCAAATCCTGTATTAACTTCAATTCGTCATTTTAGAGATGAATATGTTGCTCATATCAGGGATAAGAAATGTCCGGCTAAATCATGTGTAGATTTAATTGAATATTCAGTTGACCAGGAAAAATGTACTGGTTGCTTTATATGTAATGTGAATTGTCCGACAAATGCTATAATTGGAGAAAAGAAAAAACCTCAAACCATAGATAAAAGTAAATGTATTAAATGCACTGTTTGTCTGGAATTATGTAGATTTGATGCTATAAAGGTTGGGTAATTATTATGAAACTTATAGAAATACAAGAGCTGCTTGAAGCAGAAGTTCTTACAGGAAAATACGATCCTGAAAAAGAAATACAAATAGGTTGTTCATCAGATTTAATGAGTGAAATTTTAGCTTTTGGTAAACCAGGCTCTATTCTATTAACAAGCTTAAAGAACATCCAGGTTATCAATACTGCTAATGTGGCTGATATAAAAGCAGTTTGTTTTGTTATGGGAAAAATCCCTGATGAAAATATTATAAACTTAGCTAAAAAAAATGATATAGTGGTATTAATAACAAAACTTACAACGTTTGAAAGTTGTGGACGATTGTATAAAAATGGTCTCAAGAGCTGTAGTTATTTTAATCTTGATAAATAAAAATGGATGAAATAAGAAAAACCACAAAAATTCAAGAACTGACTTATGAACTAAAAATTAAAGATGTAATGAGTGAGAATATTGAAACAGTCAGTTCAAAAATGCCTATTAGTTCATTAAGAGATATTTTGTATAAAAAGCGAATTTCGGGGATTCCAATTGTAAATGACAACAAACTTGTTGGTATTATTAGTATTGAAGATTTTATTAAATGCTTGGAACAAGGTGAAATGGATGCCTTAATAGAAGATAAGATGACAAAAAATATTAAAACCCTGTATGCTGATGAACCACTTGTTCATGCCGTTATGAAATTTGAAAAATATGGATTTGGTCGTTTTCCTATAATTTCAAGGAAAGATAAAAAGTTAGTAGGTATTATTACTAAAAGTGATATTATTAAAGGAGTACTAAAGAAATTAGAAACAGCATATCATGACGAAGAGGAACGAAGATATAGAGCAAGTCATATTTTTAATGATATTGTTGCTGATGAAGTTTTTTTAAAATTTCAGTATTATGTAGAAGGCAAGAACTTTGATAGAGCCGGAGAAGCTGCAACCGGACTAAAGAAAACGCTTTATAGGCTTGGTCTCTCTCCGGAAATTGTGCGCAGAGCTGCTATTTCAACTTATGAAGCTGAGATCAATATAGTCGCATTTACTGAGGGGGGAGAAATAATAGCTTATATTGATCCACATCAAATTAAAATCATTATAACAGATAAAGGACCCGGTATTCCGGATGTTAAGAAAGCCATGGAACCAGGCTTTTCTACTGCTCCCGGATGGGTAAGAGAATTGGGATTTGGTGCTGGTATGGGATTGTCTAATATCAAGAAATTCACCGATAAAATGACTCTAAGATCAACAGTTGAAAAAGGAACACATTTAGAAATTATTATTAAGCTTAGTGATTATCGTAATGAAGATTAATTTTTGTTAGTTGGAGAAATGACATATTTAGAGAATATTTTTTCATCAACTCATCGTGCTGTCCTTCTCTTTTTGATGAGAATAAGAAAGATATTCCAAAGAGAAGGAACATAAGAAAAGCAAGAAGAAATAAAGAGAAAAAAAATGATTTTTTTTCTTTAGTTCCCTCTCTTTTCAAGAGAGGGTTAGGGTGAGTTATATGGAGTTAGAAAATGTTGATTTTACAGAATTTCGAGTCGTAAGGATGCAGGACGACGACTCGAGATAAAGAATATTTGTCGTTTCGACTCGACGTATCTTTCGAGTCGATACTCAGAAAAAAAGAGGGAAAATGATTAATTTAAAAGATATTGTGCAAAAACTTGGTCTAAAAGTAGTTACTGGGGATATTGATAGAGAAGTGAATGCAGGTTATGCAAGTGATTTGCTCAGTGATGTTATTGCAAATGCTCAAAAAGATAACATCTGGATTACTTTGCAAATTCATGTAAATATTGTAGCTGTGGCAAATTTACAGGAACTTGCAGGGATCATTCTTGTAAATGGACGACAACCGGAAGAAACAACTTTGAAGAAAGCAGAACAGGAAAATATTCCACTTCTATTAACAGAATTACCAACTTTTGAAATTGTGGGAAAGCTTTATGAACTGGGAATACACGGTAATAGAGGATAATGAGGTCTCAACAGGATGCTCAGAAAATTTAAAGCGGACTTGCATATTCATACCTGTCTATCCCCTTGTGGTGATATGGAAATGACGCCTAAAACGATCGTAGAAAAAGCAAGATCAAAAGGATTGGATGTGATCGGTATTTGTGACCATAATTCATCTGAAAATGTGATTGCTGTTAAGAAAGCTGGAGAAAAAAGTAATTTGAAAGTTCTTGGCGGAATGGAAGTTACATCTAAAGAAGAAGTGCATATCCTGGCTCTTTTTGATGAAGATAAAAAATTATCTGAACTCCAGAAAATCGTGTATGAAAATTTAGAAGGAGTAAATAACGAGGAACATTTCGGATACCAATTAGTAGTAGATGAGCAGGATGAGATTATCGACCTTAATAAAAAACTATTGATCGGAGCGGCAGATCTGACAGTTGATAGAATAGTAGAACTTATTCATTCTTTAAATGGACTTGCTATTGCCTCTCATGTTGACCGTGAAAGGTTCAGCCTGATCGGTCAACTGGGTTTTGTTCCTGAAGGATTGGAACTGGATGGTCTGGAGTTATCACCGAGATATATGTCCGAAAAGAAAAAACTTGAATTTCCAATGGCATCGGGTTTTCCTCTCGTCACATTTTCTGATGCTCATTATAGTGATGATATTGGTAAAACTTCAACCACTTTCCTGCTTGATGATATAACAGTGAGTGAATTGAAAAAAGCATTAAAGAATAAAGATGGAAGATCTATCCTTGCATATTCTTGATGTAGTCGAGAACTCGATAGAAGCAAATGCTTCAAAAATAAAAATAAAGATTATAGAGGAGAAAAGCAAAGATTTGCTCGTAATCGAGATAAAGGATAATGGAAGAGGAATGAACAAAGAAACCATTAATAAAGTGCTTGACCCGTTCTATACAACAAGAACGACACGAAAAGTGGGTTTAGGACTTTCTCTTTTAGCACAAGCTGCTAAAGAGAGCAATGGAGATTTTGAGATAAATTCAAAGCCAGGTGTAGGCACAGAAGTTAAAGCTTCTTTTCAATATAGTCATATTGACCGTAAACCCATTGGGAATATGAATGATACAATTGTGACCCTGATCATTTCTCACCCTGAAATAAATTTTATTTATGAATATCAAGATGAAGAAGAAAACTATATTCTGGATTCAAAGGAAATACTGAAATGAAACGTAAATAGATAGTATGTA
>JACNIV010000061.1 GCA_014382915.1 Candidatus Cloacimonadota bacterium
CTGAGCTTGTCGAAGGACGAGGAATAAATAATCAATATTCCATTATTTGGAACGGAACAGATGATTCAGGAAAAATGGTTGGTTCCGGTATCTACTTCTGCCGTTTGAAAGTGAACAATAAAAGCAAAGTTGTGAAAAAGATGGTGTTGGTAAAATAAATTCAGGAATGTTTATTAAGCTAAAGTGTCTTTTTCTGTTTGGTATATTGTTCTCGCAATTGCATTCCTACAATTTCTTCTCTCCTGTCATCAGGCAGGAACGGTTGAATGTTACAGAAGAACTAAATTTTAAACTGCAACATGACAGGATAATCATAAATTCAGAAAAAGTTTTTCAAGATTCGTTTCTGCTTGAACCGGATAAAGACTACAGGTTAGATTACGCTTCCGATTCGATAGAATTTACAAGATTAATTGGGAGTGTAACAGTAGAATATTATATCTATCCATCCGATCTGCTGGAAAAGTTTTATTATTACCAGGTTCAGGATTTTACAGACAGCACAAGGGTGAAATTACCACCCCGGCGCAGATTCCGGTTATATGATGATACCAGCCTGAACATTTCAGGCAGCAAAACAATTTCCATTTCTTTTACCAATAATGAAGACTTCAGTTTGGATCAGTCATTATTTCTGCAAATAAATGGTAAGCTGGGGGAAAACCTGAATATCGAAGCGCAACTTTCCGATAGTCAGTCGCCTATTACACCGGAAGGTGATTCCAGGGAATTGAGCAGTCTGGATAAAGTTTTTCTGCGTTTATATGGAACCAATTATGAACTTGCTTTTGGCGACCTGGAGATGGAATTCAGTGAAACACAATTTATGAATTATTCTCCCAAATTTGAAGGTTTGAAAGCCGGCTGGTTTGGCAGGAACAGTTTCCAGGGTGCACTGGCTATTTCCAAAGGGAAGAAGGCAACGGTAACTTTTAACGGAACCGAAGCCAAACAGGGTCCGTATTATCTGAGCACAGAAAATGCAGAGGGTCTGCAAGTGATTCCGGGCACAGAAGAAGTTTTTTTGAATGGTGCAAAACTTGAACGTGGTTTGGATTATACAATAGATTATTCCGAAGGAAGTGTTACTTTTACGAATGAGCACTTCATTTCAACCAGCAGTTATATCCAGGTTACATTTCAGTATGCCGATGAGAATTACCGGCAGAATATGTACATGGCATCATCGCAGGTGAAAGTGTCCGATAGGATAAGCATAAGAAGCAACATGGTTATACAAAATGATGATAAGAATAATCCTTTGCAGGATACATTTTCTGAAACTGATATCGAAGCATTGCAGCAAGCAGGAGATAATGTTGCCTTTAGTAATGGCATTGTAGAAGTTGAAGATGGTTTATATGAATATTCGGAAGAAGGAAATTATTACTATTATGTGGGCAACGATACCACTGCAGTGGGGCATTACAATATTTCCTTTACAGAAGTAGGTTCAGGTAATGGAGATTATGAATATAATGAAGACGGTAATTATTACGAATATATTGGAGAAGGATTGGGAAGTTATCTGCCGCTGAAGAAATTACCTTCACCGGGAAGTAAATCGAATTATAACTTAATAATTGATTATGAAGGAGATTATTACAGCTTCAGTGCGGAAGGAATATTCAGTGAAGAGGATAAGAATAGTTTCTCTAATCTGGATGATGCCGACAATAATGGCTATGCAGCACATGTAAGTGCAAATGTCTTCCCGGATTTTGATAAACTCAAACCTGAATTTAAATTACAGTTTCGTCGAATTGGTGATAACTTATCATTATTTTCCGATCTGCAAAATCCCCTCGATGCATACGAATTTACTCAGTTCCCAGATACCCTTGCCAGTACAATGTATTCCTGTAATGTGAGTATGGATATTCTCAATTTTTATCAACCTTCCATCACTTATAAAAACCTGGTAGCAAAAGATTATGCAGAACAGAAAAATTGGTCGCTCTCTTCCAATATAAAACAAAAGAATTTTATACCGGAGCTATACTATCGATACTTGAACTGGAAACAGGATTATTATGAAGAAAAAAGAACAGATCAAACAAAGCAGCATGACATAAATATCAGTTATCAACATGCTCAGCTAAAAGTTGGTACGGAACATTATAATAAACAGAACACTTTTGAGACTTCTTATGATACATTGAATACTCGCCAAGTTAATAATCTGCAACGCTGGAATTACTATCTGGAAACGGTAAATACAACCCGGTATGCTGTTAATCTTTCATATCTGAAGGAGAAAGAAAAGTTTGAACAATCAAGTATCTTGTCGGATGAAATTTCTCAGACGTATAGTTTGAATACAATGCTTAATATTGACCGGCACAGGATGCAAATGAGGATTTCCCACAGGAAAAAAGAAGACAGAAAACGTAATGCAAGCGATAATTTCAACATGGCAGACATTTCCATGGCAAATACTTTCCTGAAAGATGCTGTTGGATTAAATTCCAGTTACTCACTGAAAAACGTAGAGTTCTATCCTAAGATCAAAGAATTCCAGTACGTTGGTGATGATATGGGTTCCTACGATGTCGATACTGTTTATGTGGGTTTCAACCAGGGAGATTACGAGTGGAAAGTGACCGAGATCGATTATGACAATCCAGATATGTCGGTGGAAGTTAATGCTACCTTGAATTTAAACCTGAATCCCAAACTTCTCACAAACTCATTCCTGAAAAAATTCCAGAGCGAAACTTATCTATTGGTTTCCGAAAATTCCACAGAAGATGAAAAAAGAAAGGTCTATTTGCTGTCTCCTGATGTTTTAATGAATAGTGAAACAACTATTTACGGGAGACGCATTATCCAGCAAACTCTCTGGTATGAAATGATAAAAAGAAAATTAACTTCAAAATTCAAATATAAACAAGAGAAAACTCTGGATAACCGTTATGTGGATGTTAGTGAAAGAAAAGATATAACTGACTGGGAAGGAACTTTACGGCTTACTTCACTAAAAAATGCTAACATCGAACTGGTTTATGAAAACCGCCAGGAAGAAGATTCCCGTTACGAATCCAGTACAGTTTTAAACTTCTATGCTCTTGATATGAGGAACAGGTTGAACGATGATCTTACAATGTATTCTTCGCTGCAATATTCACAGGAAGACGGAAATAAGAGCAATAATAGCAATAAGTACCAGATCATAGCTTATAAGATCGAGGAATCTGTAACTTACTTCTTTAAAAGAAAATACAGACTTTATGGCAAAGCCAGCTATAAAAGAAATACACGTTCCGGTTCGACATTCTTGAGTTTTTTAGCTGACAAAAAAGACGGTGATATATTTAAGTGGAACTTGAATCTGGATTATCGTATTAGTAATTATACTTCAGCCCGATTGGAATATTCGGGAGACAGCTACCCGGATAGAGAACAGATTCACCAGTTGAGCATAGAAGTGAAGGCAGAATTTTAGAAAAAGGTGGGAAAATGATAGAGAATATTAAAAGATCATTTCAAAATGCGGCAAAACTGTTTGCTCAATTTGCTGCGGATCAAAACATAATAAATGCAACTGAGAAAGTAGGAATCATCATCGCAGAATGTTTCCGGAAAGGGAATAAATTATTGATATTTGGCAATGGTGGCAGCTCAACTGATGCTATGCATTTTGCCGAAGAACTCACAGGCAAATTTCGAAAAGACCGTAAGCCATTGCCTGCTCTTTCACTCACCGATCCTTCGCATATAACCTGTGTGGCAAACGATTACGGGTTCGAAGAAGTTTTTGCACGTGGGGTAGAAGCTTATGGGAAAACCGGTGATATTGCAATCGGTATCTCCACCAGTGGCAATTCAGAGAACGTTATCCGTGCTTTGCATAGAGCAAAAAAACTTGGAATGGGTACAGTTGCTTTACTTGGTTTGGATGGTGGAAAGCTGAAAGGTTTTTGTGATCATGAGATCATTGTGCCGGGAAAGACCACAGATCGCATCCAGGAACTTCACATCACTGTGCTGCATGTTATTATCGAAACAATAGAGCGGGTTCTGTTCCCGCAGAATTATCAGGATAGCAAATGAAGTTGGTGATCCAGCGGGTAAGTTCCGCAGCTGTAGAAGTTGAAGGTAAAACAGTTTCCAGTATAGGAAAAGGGTTGCTGGTATTGCTGGGAATTTCCTGCGAAGATAATGATTCACAAATCGATTGGCTGGCAAATAAACTGGTGGATCTGCGCATCTTTGAAGATGAGAACGGGAAAATGAATCTTTCTCTGAAAGATATAAATGGAGAAATATTGTTAGTCTCTCAATTTACACTTTATGCCAGCTGTAATAAAGGTAGAAGACCGGATTTCAATGCTGCTGCCCGTCCTGAATCAGCAGAAGAGCTATACCTGAAATTTGCAGAAAAATTGGAAGATTTGGGTATAAAACCTGAACTTGGAGTTTTTGGTGCACACATGAATATTAATCTTGTTAATGATGGACCTGTTACTATTATCCTGGAGAAATAATCGATGATAAAAAACGTCATTTTCGATCTGGGGAAAGTGCTTGTTGAGTTTGATTTCGATGATTTTTACACTGCTCTGGGTTACGATCCTGCCAAAAGAACTCTCGATGAAGCAAATAGACCCATTCTTCTTTTTGAAGCTGGAAAGATCTCTAAAGCTATTTTTTTTGAAGAAATAAAAGAAATATATGACTTCGATCTATCTTTGAAAAAATTTGAAATTCTCTGGTGTAGTGTTTTTTCCGAAGCAAAAGAGATGATTGAACTGGCCAGAAAGATCAGTGAAAAATATAATGTATTCATTCTATCCAATACCGATGAGATTCATTTTCCTTATATCTGGAAAAATTTTCCTGAACTGCATTTTTTTAAAGAAAATCTGATGCTGTCTTATAAGTTAAACGCTGTGAAACCGGAGAAGGAAATATACCAAAACGCAATTGAAAAATTTGGGTTGAATCCCACTGAATGCGTGTTTATAGATGATCGACCGGTCAATGTTAATGTTGCGAAAGAGTTTGGAATGAGGGGAATTGTTCATCAAAGTTTCATTTGTACAGAAAAAAAAATTGCTAAAATCTTGACTATGTAAAGGTAAATTTCAATTTTGTTTTTATGTTTAATATGATTGATAATATAATAAAAAAACTAAGTAAAACACAAGATTATGAAATAACAAGAATAATGAAAGAAACTAAAAAAACCCGTTAATATTAAGTAACATAATTATTAGAGGGATATATGGCTAAAGAAAGGAAAGACACTTTTCGTACAAAAGAAAGAAGAAAAAACAATTCGATTTTAGATTCTGTTATCTGGCGCATTACCAGTAAAGAAAAAAGATCAAGTAAAGATCGTCGAAAAAATAAATAGAAGGGGGAGAAAATGATTAAACGCAGTAATATCAATAGGAGAATGGTTGAAAGAAGAAAACAGGATATTCCTGTTGAATCTGACAGAAGAATGTTATCTAATAGACGTACAGGAGAAGATCGAAGAAAACACTTTGCATAAGTTGTCATGAACCTAAATTAATTAATTAATGTTAATTTTGCTAAGAAGGGATTCGTATTGATGTTTAATTACGATTTTATAAAGATATGTGAACTTAATGTAAAAAAGGAGTGAGAAAATGAAAAAAATGAAATTATTTTTTGCATTCATTATTTTAGCAACAAGCCTGAGTTTCTTATATGCAGGTTGGGACTTCGTAGCAGGAGGATATATTTCCAATATCGACTTCGTTGGAAATGATGGATGGGCTATTTTAAGCGAAGGTCTTGTAATACATACACCAAATGGTGGAACAACCTGGGAATACCAACATACTGCAACATCAGAAAGACTTTATGATGTTAGTTTTGTTGATAATTTAGAAGGATGGGTAGCAGGAAATGATGGGCTCATATTCCATACTACAGATGGTGGAAATATCTGGACACAACAAAATAGTACTATTACATCAGGTCTTCAATCCATCATTTTTGTAGATGCTCTTAATGGTTGGGCAGCTGGAAGTTTTGGAAATGTAGTTCATACTTCAGATGGTGGTGTAACCTGGTCTTCGCAAACCAGTAGTATAAGTAGTAAAATCTATTCAATCTATTTTGTAGATGCTCTCAATGGTTGGGCAGTTGCAGCTAGCGATTACATTATTCACACAACTGATGGTGGTGCAACCTGGGTTACCCAGACCAATCCTACTACCGATTCAATGCAAGATGTTATTTT
>JACNIV010000062.1 GCA_014382915.1 Candidatus Cloacimonadota bacterium
AACAGCAGCATTGGGAATGGCAGCCGTAACGCAGATCTTCGGTCATGGAACCGAGTTGATGAGTTCCTGGGCGATACGCTTTGTAACTGCTCCCATGGTTCTTGCCGGTGTGGGTGCATTCCTTTCTATACTGGGAATTTATATGGTTTCCACCAAGGAAGGTGCAGATACCAAAGAACTGATGTTCGCCTTGAACAAAGGTGTTTACGGAAGTTCTATTCTGATTGCTATAGTTGCATTTTTCGTTACAAAGTTCATGCTTCCTGCTGAATACTCTTTCGGTGTTTTCCTGGCAAGTATGATAGGTCTTTTTGCAGGAATACTGATAGGATTTTTTACTGAACGCTCAACTTCACACAGTTATGCTCCCACGCGTGGAATTGCTAAACAGGCAGAATTCGGACCGGCAACGGTTATTATCGATGGTCTTGCAGTGGGAATGAAATCCGTAGCAGCACCTGTTATTATTATTGGAATTGCTATTCTGGCAGCCTTTAGTGTGAGTAAAGGATTCACAACTCCCGAAATGGGACTTTACGGTATTGGCTTTGGAGCTGTGGGAATGCTTGCCACTTTGGGAGTAACATTGGCTATGGATGCGTTTGGACCGATAGCAGATAATGCAGGTGGAAATGCAGAAATGTGCGAGCTTCCCAAGGAAGTGAGAAAAAGAACAGATGATCTTGATTCAGTGGGAAATACAACAGCAGCCACAGGAAAAGGTTTTGCAATCGGTTCTGCTGCACTTACAGCGATGGCGCTTCTGGCAGCCTACCTGGAAGAAGTGAGAGTAGGGTTGATCTTTGCCGGACAAAAATTCCTGGATATTACTTTTGCAGGAGAAGTGGTTCGAACTGTAGAAATTACACATGCCACAATTGCAGATTTTGTAAGTTATTATCAAATAAATTTAATGAATCCCAAGTTTCTTATAGGTATTTTTATGGGTGCGATGGTAACATTTGTTTTTGCTGCACTCACAATGAAAGCAGTGGGACGGGCAGCCGGGGCAATGGTGGCGGAAGTACGCCGTCAATTCAAAGAAATACCGGGAATTCTGGAAGGTACAGCAGAACCTGAATATGCAAAATGTGTTCATATATCTACAG
Source organism: Candidatus Cloacimonadota bacterium (assembly GCA_014382915.1). Taxonomy (GTDB): domain Bacteria; phylum Cloacimonadota; class Cloacimonadia; order Cloacimonadales; family TCS61; genus JACNIV01. The sequence goes on from JACNIV010000062.1 coordinate 1,110, forward strand.
TTGGAGCTCAAAAAGAGATGGTTGCTCCTGCTCTTTTGGGAATTCTCACACCTATTGTTATCGGCATGATAACAGGTGTTGCGGGTGTGATGGGAGTTTTAACAGGTGGATTGACAACAGGTTTTGTGCTGGCTGTTATGATGAACAACGCCGGTGGTGCCTGGGATAATGCAAAAAAATATGTTGAAACCGGACACTATGGGGGAAAGGGTTCTGATTTCCACAAAGCAACCATAGTTGGTGATACCGTTGGTGATCCATTCAAAGATACTTCCGGTCCTTCCATCAATATCCTCATAAAACTTATGAGCATGGTCAGCATTGTTTTTGCCGGTCTCATCGTTGCCTATTCTCCCATAGTAGAATCTATTTACAGCGGGAAGAAGGAAAAACTGGCAATAGAGCAGAATATCGAAGAAGAAATATTGGATGAAGAATTCGATATACAGGTTGAAGAGATACGGGAATAAGAAAGCTTTTCAGCAAGACATAAAAAATAAACTTGCCAGTTTTTTGTACTGGCAAGTTCTTTATTTTGTTCATCGGGGTGTTTTAATATGAAAAGAATAAATCTGGTTGTTCTTGTTTTGATGATGGCATTGAATATTTTCTGTCAGGAGAAGATTGGGCTGGCATTAAGTGGAGGCGGTGCCCGCGGGTTAGCTCACATAGGTGTCCTGAAAGTTATCGATGAACTTGAAATACCTGTAGATTGTATTGCCGGCACCAGCACAGGTGCGATCATCGGCGGATTATATGCCATGGGTTATTCCGGTGCAGAGATCGAAGAGATTGTTCTGGGTATAGCCTGGGAAGAAATATTTGATGAAAAGATCTACCGGGAAGATGTTTACATCGGCGAGAAACGCTGGGGACCTTTTGCCAATATCTATTTTGCCTTAGATGATGAATTCATACCCAGATTACCGCAGGCTTTCCTCTCGGGAAATAATCTTGTCAATAAGCTATTTGAAATCTTCTATCCGGTCAACCATATTAATGATTTTGATGAACTTCCTATTCCATTCCGTTGTGTGGCAACTAATATTTTAACGGGAGAAATGACGGTATTTGGAGAAGGTTCTCTTCATGAAGTCATCCGGGCTTCGATGTCCTTTCCGTCCATTATCAAACCGTTTGAACTGCACAACCAGCTTTATGTGGATGGCGGGATCGTTAAAAATCTGCCTGTGGAAGCAGCACGAAATATGGGAGCAGATATTATAATTGGCATCAAAACCAATTCCGGTTTGCGAAGTAAAGAAGAACTGAAATCACTTATCGATGTGCTTGATCAGACAATAAACCTGCATATTACCAGGAACATCGGAGAGTCAATCGATGCGTGTGAATTTCTGATCGAACCGGATCTGGAAAATATTTCATTGCTCGATTTTTCCCAGAAACAAAAAATAATCGATCTGGGTGAGCTGGCAGCAAGGGATTTTTTTCAAAGTTCTGAGTATAAGTTTCCTGCCAGAACTACCAAAAAAAACACCGAATTTCTTCCTGAAAAAATTAAATTTTCCAGTATAACCGTGTTGGGTAATAAATATCTCAGTAAAGCCAAAATTCGAGAATATTTGGGATTGGAAAGGAACAATCTTTATTCCAGAAAAGATATTTATACAGCTGTGAGAGAAGCATACAATTCAAACCTTTTCACATATATCTACCCGGTTATCGAAGAAGCTGAGAACGATTATAAATTAACCATTAAAGTGGAAGAACGTAACCGGAAAAAACTTGGTTTCAGTCTTTCATATAACAATGAAAATGAACTTGTAGCAGGAATTATGCTGGAATTGAACAATATGCTGCAGAGTAATTCCAAACTTCTTTTTAATGTTCAGGCAGGATTACGAAACGAAGTAGACCTGGATTACGTAAAGAACTTTGGTAAGCACTGGGGGATATATTTCCGGCTTTTTCCATATATTAAAGAGAGCCGTTTATATTCTTATAACGAAGATCATGAAAAAACAAACAGCGTCATATCTCTGGAATACGGAGCTACTTCCGGAGTAGGATTATACATTACAAAGGCAATAATAGCAGAAGCTTACGGCTATGGCTATAGATCGAAAGTGTACCGGGATATTGCAGAATTCGATGAAAGTGAATTTCACTCAACCGGAATCGGGTTGAAACTCTACCATGAGAGTCTGGATGATTTTGTTTTTCCCATGCGTGGTACACAGTTCCTGGCAAAATATACCACTTCCAGAAAAGGTGTTTACAGTGAAGAAGGTAACAAAAAGTTTTATTCCCGACTCAGATTTCTTCTGCCTTTTGGGAAGAATCTTTCCATGAAATATCAGTTTGAATATGGGTCTCATTTCGAAAATTATACCGATAATTTTGATCCTTTCTATATTGGTGGTATAGATAGTTATCTGGGACTGAAATCAAAAGAGAAAAGTGCACCGATATACAAAATAAATACTTTTGCATTTAGACTTCAATTTATCAGGAATCTCTTTATTGATCTGCAGATTAACACACTTAATCTGGGAAATATAGATTATTGGCAGTCGGAAAAATATCTCTATAAAGCTGTCGGTGTGAAGATAGGATACAAAACCCTGTTGGGTCCAATACGTGCTGGAATTGCATTGGATGAAGACGGTAGAAGTTATTACTATTTATCTATAGGATATGAATTCGATCCTTTCGAATTTTCAAGAAGATAAATTTTACATTTGACATAAAATCTTTGTCAATTAATCTAATTTCGTTATTGTACTACTGGAGGCTTAAATGGCGAGAAAAGATATGATAATAAATGAGAATGATTATGGGCTGTTACCTGTAATTCCACTCAGGAATACGCTGGTATTACCATATACTATAACTCCTCTGCTGGTAGGTAGAGTGCAATCTATTCGAGCGGCTGAAGCGAGTCTGGTAAGTGAAAAACAGATCATCTGTGTATCTCAGAAACAGCTTACCGAATATGATGAAAGCCCCAAAGCGAAAAATCTATATCGCATAGGCACACTTTGTACGATTCTGCAATTCTTAAAACTTCCGGACGGTAATATACGCCTGCTGGTGGAAGGTACAAATCGTGTATTGGTGGAACGTTACTACCGGAATAAAGAATATTTGAATGCTTATTACCTGAAGGTAGATAAGACTCATTATCATGAAAAAGTGGAAACAGAAGCACTAATACGCTCTTTCAAAAAGATATTTAAACAATATGTGAATCTGAATAAAGCCATACCCGAAGAAGCATTGATACCGTTAAATGAAACAACGAGACCTGCCGAATTCTTTTACTATGCATTGGCGAATATCCAATTGGAAACAAAAAAGAAGCAAAGTTTTTTTGAAATAGACGATTTGTTTGAATCGATCAGTCAGATATACAGGATAGTAACGGAAGAGATCCAGATTCTAAAGTTGGAATATAAAATAGATGGCACGGTGAAAACCAGGCTGAATAAACTGCAGAAAGAATATTATCTAACCGAACAACTAAAAGCCATCCATAAAGAACTGGGTATGGTTAAAGAAGAAAAAACCGATCTGCTCGATTTCCAGGAAAGGGTAAAAAAAGTAAATCTAAGCCCTGAAGCACGCAAGAAAGCTGAAGATGAACTTAACCGTTTTTCCCGCATGAGCACCTATTCTCCTGAATATTCGGTTACTCATACTTATCTTACCTGGATTCTTGATCTACCCTGGGATGAACCGGAATTGAAAGAGTTCACTCTTGGTACTGCACAGAAAATACTGGATGAAGACCATTACGGGTTAACAAAAGTAAAAGAACGCATCCTGGAATACCTGGCAGTAGTTAAACTGACAAAAAAAATGAAAGGACAGATCCTCTGCTTTGTGGGACCTCCCGGTGTGGGGAAAACCTCTCTGGGAAAATCCATTGCCCGGGCTATGAAAAGGAAATTTGTACGACTTTCTCTGGGTGGAGTTCGTGATGAGGCTGAAATTCGCGGTCATCGCCGTACTTATGTGGGCGCTCTTCCCGGGATGATAATTCAAAGTATGAAAAAAGCCGGAACCATCAATCCTCTTATTATGATGGATGAGGTTGATAAAATGAGTATGGATTTTCGGGGTGACCCGGCTTCCGCACTTCTGGAAGTGCTGGACCCGGAACAGAATTATTCTTTCCGCGATCATTACCTCGATTTCGAATACGACCTTTCCCAGGTGATCTTTATTACTACTGCCAATACACTTAATTCCATTCCACAACCGCTTCTGGACCGTATGGAAGTTATTGAACTGCCCGGCTACACAGCTTTTGAAAAGATCAATATTGCTACAAAACATCTGGTACCCAAAGTATTAGAAGAATATGATCTCCACGGCAAGATAGAACTTTCATACCAAAAAACCGCATTGGAAAAGATTATCAAATTATATACAAGGGAAGCAGGTGTACGCGAATTAGAACGGCAAATCGCTAAGATCTTACGAAAAGTTGCCAAGCAATGTGTAGAGGGAAATACTAAAAAGAAAGTTACTATTAAAAATTCCAACCTGGAACACTATCTGGGTATTCCCAAACACTTGTATTCCGAGGTCAACCGCAAAGATACAGTGGGGGTGGTTACAGGACTTGCCTGGACGCGTTTTGGCGGTGAGACCCTGCAGATTGAAGTGATAAAATTGAAAGGAACAGGAAAATTAAAATTAACCGGACAATTGGGTGATGTAATGCAGGAATCAGCTCAGGCTGCCTTCAGTTATGCCCGTCAACATGCCCGGCATTATGGTATCAATGAAGAATTTTATAAAGAAAATGATCTACATCTTCATATCCCCGAGGGAGCTGTTCCCAAAGACGGACCATCTGCCGGTGTTACGATAATAGCTGCAATTGTTTCGGCACTGTCATCTCGAAAGATCAAGCATAACTTTGCTATGACAGGTGAGATAACACTTTCCGGTAATGTCCTTCCCATTGGTGGTTTGGCAGAAAAGCTTATTGCTGCTAAAAGGGCAAAAATAAAAAACATTATCATTCCACGTAAAAATGAACCTAATTTAACCGAAATACAGGAAGAGATCAAAAAAGGATTGAACATTAT
>JACNIV010000063.1 GCA_014382915.1 Candidatus Cloacimonadota bacterium
AAAGACGAAGATTTTTCTTACTTTCTGCGGCATCTTATGCTTGTCAACAAACCTATGGCTTGTTTGCTTGTTCCCAAGTTGAACTTGGGAACACAATTTTCCTGCGAAGTTGAACTTAGCTTTCAAGAGCATTACGAAGTGCAACTTCGTAACGAGCGAGAGCTGTTCTTAACTCCACGCTATGCTGTGAAGTCAAGTCCAGCAGAATTTCTTTCACCGACGTCTCATGTTCCCTTTTGCTAAAAGGGAATAGCAAGGGATTCTAAGCCCTTCTCTTTATCCTTCTATTCCCTGCTCTCCCGGAAATGGGCAATCCCAGGGTTTTCGACAGTTGAGGACTAAATATGAATATTGATTTTAAAAATAAGATAATTATTTCTTCTGAAACTTATACATACCCTGCGCGTTCTGGCGCATATCAATTGTCTCGATTCTATTTTCATCATTTATCGTGATGATCAGATGTGCGCCCTGCGCATTATTCACAGCCAGATCTTGTTTTTCTGTTTTAGCCTGAAAATAATAGGAATCCACGTTGCCCTTTGCATCGCAGAAATTTATCTTACCTTCATCAAAATGGAATTCCAATATATCTGCTGTTACCCAGCTTTGTTTTTCGCCTTTTTCTTCGGTGCTAAAATCTACCCGGCAGGAATCTTTGAGGATAGCCTTTTCCATTTTATTTTCCCGGAAGAATAGCTGGAATTCCACTGCGGAAGCATCCCCGAAATCAGAGGAGAATTTCGGTTCTCCCAGGTAGATGGCCTTTTCTTCCTGTGAAAAATATAAAAGGAAATCGCTGGTGATGTGAAAATCTTGCGAAAAAGAATCTACATCGAATGTGGCAATTATCTTCTCGTAATCTTTGAAATATTCTATCTTCTGAGCAGAAACCTGAAGCGAATCTTCACCGGATTTGCGCAGCATTGGTTCCTGCATCATATACCCATAACCATCATTTAATCGATAGATCAATTTTCTGCATTCGCCATACAGATCTTCACGTTCGTCAAAACTTTCTACATTCTGAAATGCGTAGAATTCTCTTTCATTTCGGAAGTACTCCACTCTCTCTGCTGCAAAGGTTCTTATAGTTGAATCGCTGTGTGTTTCCCGGGTAAAAACATTCCCTTCCAGGAAGAGCTTTTCTGTTTCCCGAAAATAATCAACTTTATCGGCGAACAGGCTGAGTGTATCATCATAGACTTTTACATTTCCCTTCATACGGGCGATCTTCTGTTGATCAAAAAGATCTGCTTTATCGGAATAGAATTCGGTATCACCATAAAAGAAATGGACGTTGCCGATCAGGTTAGTAACGTATTCTCCATTTACTTTGGAAACGATCAATTTTTCGGCATTTATCAGCTTATAAGGGCGGAGTTCATTTCCCCGGGCAAAAACAGAAGTGATTGAAAACAAATAAACAGCTATCAAGCAGAAAACTACTTTACCAGTCGATCTCTTCTTCATCCAGTTTACCTTCGGCAGATACTTTGGTTATTTCTACCCTGTCCAGATTCAGGTCTGTTTCCATTTCTTCGCCGTATAAAGTATTTTCTCCCCGAATGAGGATCACTCCCCGGCTGGCGAATATCTGGTTTGTATTTCTGTTCAATATCATATATGGTGCTTTCAGAATGCCGTTCTCGCTTTTCACCACCACATTACCAACAGCGGTCAGTGTGTTTTCCGCATCATTTACTTCTGCCTTGTTGCATTCTAAGGTAGATTTCACAGTTTCATCGGGATTATAAAAAGTTACAAATACAGTATCGGCAAAAGTTTGTTTTGTATCATAATATTTGTACATGTGCACTGCGTCCAACACATAATCTACGGTTTTCCCGGTGGTGGTAACCACACGAATGGAATCGGCAAGTTCATCCGGTAATTTATCCTCGATAGGCAGGTTCTGCGGAAGTTCCTGTTTTTGGCAGGATATGATCAATACAGCAATGCTAATTATTTTCCAGATGTGAAATGAATTTCTCCAGAACTTCTTCATATATCCCTTTTTCTTTTAAAATATGTACGATGAATTCCCGTACAGCACCTTTTCCGCCGTTGCGCTCTGTAACAAAATCAACTTTTTCTTTCAGATCTGGGAAAGCATCTGCCGGGCAGGCAGAAATATAGCATCTTTTCATCACAGGATAATCGTTCCAGTCATCACCCATGAATGCCACATTTTCCCAGGAAAGATCGAGTTCTTTTAATAACTCTCTGGTTTTTTTCAGTTTATTACGCACATTCTGGAAAAGCATGGTTACCTGCAAATCATCACAGCGCTGAGCCACGACTTCAGATTCCCTGCCGGTTATAATAGCCAATTTAATATCACTGTAAGAAAGTAGTTTTATTCCCAATCCATCTTTGGCAGAAAAATTCTTTGATTCCGTGCGATGATTATCGTAGATTACTTTCCCATCGGTAAGAACTCCATCGTTATCGAGTATGAGCAGTTTTATCTTCTTATAATCCTTCATCCTATCCTCATTAATATATTTTCAAACATTCATCCAGAAAATCCGGGATATTATCCAAATGAAGCATGGAATCTGCATCACTGAGCGCTTTTTGCGGATCGGGATGTGTTTCTACGAAAAGCCCGTTTACCATGCCTGTAGCCAGGGCAGCTTTTGCCATCATCACTACATATTCTGGTGCACCTCCGGAAGTATTATCTATCGATGGTCTTTGCAGGCTATGAGTAACATCGTAAACTACCGGATAACCAAATTGCTTCATAATGGCGAATCCACGAAAATCTACCACCAGGCTATGGTAACCGAAACTTGTTCCTCTTTCGGTAAGAAGGATCTTCCGGTTGCCGGTGGAAGCTGCTTTTTGGGCTGCACTTTTCATGTCTTCCGGTGCCATGAATTGACCCTTTTTAATATTGATAATCTTACCTGTTCTCGCAGCGGAAACGATGAGGTCGGTTTGACGGCAGAGAAATGCCGGGATCTGCAGAATGTCCGCAACTTCGGATGCTTTTGCTATTTCAGAAACATCGTGAATATCAGTCAAAATTGGAAACTCGAACTTTTCCTTTATTTTTCTCAGAATGGCAAGTCCCTTTTCCAGTCCCGGTCCGGATGGTGATTCTATGGAAGTGCGATTTGCCTTGCGATATGAAGATTTGAAAATGAACGGAATATTGCGACTGGTTGTTTCCTTTTTCAATCTTTCTGCTACAGCCATCATCAAATTTTCTTCTTCCACCACGCAGGGTCCTGCTATAAAGAAGAATTTTCCCGGGTTAAGTAATTTCTGATATAAATTCATAAACACTCCGAAATAGCTTTTAATTATTGCCATCTGAAAGCCAAGAACTTTTGTGTCCAGATTTTTTTTACTTGCCTTTTTTTGTAATAAAGATTTTTTCTCTTGGTGTTTAATAATGAGAAAATCATAATGAAAAAAAGAATATTACTTTTATCTATGCCCAATTATACCGTTGGGTTTGACAGGGTGGGTAGATTTCCCAATCTGGCACTTTCATCAATCGCAGGTAATATCGATGAAAATCTGATCGATGAAGTTGCGATTGTCGATTTGGTAACCGTTCGCACTGATATAAAGAAATATATTATTAAATTAATCAGGCAATTCCAGCCTGATATAGTTGGTTTATCCGCCATGAGTTTTCAATATCAAACTGCTGTGGAAATTGCAAAAATAATCAAACAAACAGTAGCTGGTATAATTACTGTTTTGGGTGGATATCATGTAACTTTAGCTTATGAATTGATCTCCAGATCCAATGATATGAATTATATTGATTTCTTAATAAGAGGGGAAGGTGAAATTGCTTTCAATAAATTAGTTAGAGCTATAATAAACGAGAAAAGTGAATTCTTTGAAATAGAAAATCTTTCCTATAAAAAGGAAGGGAATTTAATTCATAATCCGCGTTCAAAAAATCTGGAATTGAATCAAATTAAGCTTCCAAAACGTAATATCAGGTTCACGTATAAATATTATGCTTTTGGGAAAAAAGCTGATGTGATCGAAACTTCACGGGGATGTACGATGTCCTGCAATTTCTGCTGTATGCCTTTTATGTATGGAAGAAATTTCCGAAAATACAGCATTGAAAGAATAATTCAGGACATTAGATATGCTGTTAATAATGGGGCTGAATTATTATTCTTTACTGATGACAATGCCTTTTTGAATATTCGGCATATGCATGACGTCTGTGATGCTATCATCGAAAACGGGTTAAACAACATTAACTACTTTATTCAAGCCAGTGTTCATGGGTTTGCATCCGATAAAAGCTTAGCCCGGAAAATGGCAAAAGCCGGTTTTAAATTTGTATTTTTGGGTATCGAAAATATCAGTATTAAAGACCTGGATTTCTTATCAAAAGACAAAAAAGTAATCTCAGAAACAGATCAAGCTATAAAATCACTGCAAGATAGTGGCATAATTGTAGCAGGTGGTTTTATCGTGGGACTTCCCGATGATACTGAGAAAAATATTTGGGATAATTTTCATTTTGCCAGAAAAAAAAAAATAGATGCTCCTTTTTTCTTTGCTCTAACTCCTCACTATAAAACCGAAGTAAGGCAAAAACTAATAGAACAGAATTTAGTTTCAAATCCCGATGATTTCTGCTTTTATGACGGATTACAAGTAAATGTTCGTACAAGATATCTATCCGCAGAAGATCTTTCCTATATCCTTTGGAGAATGAACAGGAAATATGGCGACCTGGAATATTTGAAATTCAATCGCATCAAAAAAGTCTATCCCCTTTTTTTCTGGAAATGGGTACTAAAAACTATTCCTCGTCTTATTTGGAACAGACTCAGGAAAATCTTTTTACATAATTACGAATTTTCAAATTATAAAGCTGGCAGGATTAGACTTATTAAACGTCTGAGAAAGTGGCTGCTGAATAGAGAAGAAACAATTCTTTCTCGTTTGAATGAGTTAAAAAGAGTATGAAAATCATAAATATATTTATAATCATGTTGAATCTCTCGTTTTTAATGGCTTCAGAAAAACCACAGCTCGCACGCCTTCATTACAGTGGCGGTGGAGACTGGTATAACGATCAGGACATAATTCCCAATATTACAAAATATTTGAATGAAACCATTAATACCGATTTTTCAACAATTGAATCTGTTGTAAAACCTTCCGAATCTTCACTGTTTGAATATCCTTTCATTTTTATGACAGGTCATGGAAACGTAAGCTTTAGCGATAAAGAAGCTGAAAACCTGAGGGAATATCTGATTCGCGGTGGCTTTTTGTATGTTGATGACGACTATGGAATGGATAAGTCATTTCGCAACGAGATCAAGAAAATATTTCCTGAAAAAGAGTTGGTTGAGCTTCCTGCCAGTCACCAGATATTTCACTGTTTTTTCTCTTTTCCAAAAGGTCTTCCCAAGATCCATAAGCATGATGAAAAGCGCCCTCAGGCATTTGCCATGTTCGATGAAAATGGCAGGATGCTGCTGCTTTACACGTATGAATCTAATATCAGTGACGGCTGGAGCAATGTGCATAGCGATCCCGAAACGATCAGGGAGCAGGCTTTCAAATTCGGGGCAAATCTGTTTTATTATGTAATTACACAGTAGGTAAAATTATGAGAGTTATAATAGCATCAGATTTTCACTTGAAATTTGCGGAAAACCAGGAAGACAAAGAACGTCGGGAAAGGGTTGTTTCTTTCCTCGATAGCCTTATTGGCAAAACTGATCTTCTAATACTGAATGGAGATATTTTCGATCTCTGGTTCGTATGGAAAAATGTGATTATGAAAGGCTATTTTCCAATCCTGAAGAAACTTGCTGATCTACGGGAAAGCGGCTGCCGCATTGTTTTCATCGCAGGAAATCATGATTTCTGGTTCAGAGATTTTCTTACCGGTTTCCTGGATATCGAGATCTATCGGCATGATTTTTTCGAGGAGATCGACGGGAAAAAATTATACGTTTCGCATGGAGACCTCTTCACTACAAACGATTTACGGTACAAAATTTTCCGGGCTATGATACGTAATAAATTCATCATGAATTTCTATGGTATGCTACACCCTGACCTGGCGTTGGGAATTGGAAAATCTCTCAGCCGAACTAGCCTTAAACAGCAGGCATCTTCCGATCGGTTAAA